>DMAP01000212.1 GCA_003446975.1 Clostridiales bacterium
ATCAAAACCTTTTTCATACCGTACTCCTAGCTGACTTATCTATTAATTTATGGTAGGTGTTTTTTTCAGTTCATCACCTTTGAATAAAAAGATAAAGATGATAAGTATTAGCTAAGCAATCAAAATACAATTAGTGTTTACTAGAATCTTGGTAAGTCCACCAATATGTTGAATGGATAGATATTGTCCCTTCTATTTCGTTCTTCCCTAAACTCTATTTTTCTGTACATGTATTGTCCATCCCTAAACGCTCTCAATTTTTTCATATATCCTCCCATTAATCACAGTTTATCGTGAAAATTCATGTTTCTATTAATAATTACTTCAAACTTACTAATACCAGGCATTTTTCCCCGTCCCACAAAGTTTCCTGCACTTTGTAGTCCGCCCTTTCATCAACGCCTTTTACCATGGCTTCCATTGGGTCTAGGCAATATATATGACACGGACTCTGTGCCTCCATATTTTTAGCCAGTCCACAAAGCATGCAACCCGTCGCCTCTGCCTTGAACCCCTGTTCCGTATCTTCGGTCTTCCAGTTGGCACAACCAAATATTTCCGGCAACACCTCAAAAACTTCCTGGGGTTTCGTAATGACAAGCTGTGCGGCGCGGATCTTACCACTTGCCATTTGCTCGCCCTTTTTTTCTACTGTAACTTTTTCAAGAATACCTTCCCTGCCCATTCTTAATACCGAATCAGCAAGCGCTCCTGCGTACATTGCCTGCAGTATTTTAATTTTTTTCTCCATTTCCACTTCAATCGACTCCTTCATCTTTAAATATTCTATCTATCGTTAGATATATTATGCTTAAAATTTTTATTTTTTCTTTACGCTTTCCATCATAAAATTGATTTCATTCCTGATTTCTCCATCAGAAATTTTCTCATCCAGTAAGATGATCTTTTCCATCATGTTCTCTAGAATGCGTACCATAATATTTGAAAAAACAGGTAGCACTTCAGGATCGTCACATGCTTTGGCTAGAATCCGTTTTGTTCTTTCAAGACGATTATTCTCCCATTTCACTATCTTATCCCTTACCTCTTTGCTCCCGTCAAAACCTAACCATACCTTCATGGACAACTTATAGACACCCTTATCGTAATCATTCAGTTCCATTCTTTGTTTCACAGCCTGATAGTAGATATCTGCAAGTGGAACATTAAGTGTTACTGAAGCATTTAGTCTTTCTATCAGTAGAATAAATTCATTGTAGCAAACCTCTTCGAAAAGACTGTTCTTATTGTTGTAGTAGTAATAAAGCATAGGCACAGAGCATCCGGCTTCTTTTGCTATTTCTCTTATGGTGGTGCCATGAAATCCCTTTTCACTAAATATCTCTACAGCTTTCCTTTTGATGGTTTCCTTAATATCCGGCTTATCCATGGCTTCTCCTTATCTATCGTTCGTTAGATTTATAATACACCTGTTTTTTTATTTTGTCAATAGGGGGATTATTTGTCCTGCTTCACCAAATCATACAGTCTTTTGTTCTGATAAATCCGCTCCTTACCTATTTTCTCTGAAGTAAGAAAACCCTTCTCTTCAAGTGAATTCAGGTAACTGACAGCAGTCTTTCTTGTTACTGATAAACCATTTTCAATATAGTTGATCTTGGTATAAAACTCATAGAACAACAAATCGATTAGTTCTTTTGAATATATTTTGGGGAGCTTTTCTTTAATCTCTGTTCTCATTGTTTCAACCTCAGCATTGATTCTTTTAACTAACCTCAAAGCTTCTATTGCTGTTTCTTCAATACCTGTGAGAATATAAAGAATCCATCTCTCCCAGTTATTTTCGGTGCGAACCTCCTGAAGCAATCTGTAATATGCCGCCTTATTCTTGATTATATAGCTACTCAAATAAAGGATAGGGCTATCAAGCAAATCTTTTAATACGAAATAAAGGACATTTATTATCCTCCCCGTCCTCCCGTTGCCATCATAGAATGGATGAATGCTTTCGAATTGATAGTGAACCACTGCAAGCTTAATTAATGGATCGATGTCGTCATAATCTTCATTGATGTATTTTTCAAGATTGTTTAAAAGATCTCTGATTTCAGTTTCCCCAACAGGCAGTGTATAAACAGTTTCACCAGTTCTTTCATTTCTTAAGACAGTGCCAGGTAGCTTTCTAATACCTGCACGATTTTTTTCTATAATGCCTTGAATCTCAATAATCATATTGGTTGTAATCATTTCTCTAGCCTTAACCAACTCATACCCATGCCACAATGCAGTTCTGTAGCTTGCAACTTCCTTTGCTGCCGGACTAGCTCCACTTGCTTCACTCATTGCTTTATAAAGATCATCATGAGTTGTAATGATGTTTTCAATCGCCGAACTGTCCTTGGCTTCATTTATCATTACTGCATTTATTAGGATATACTTATTGGGAATGGTATCAGCATATCCTTTCAGTTCGGCCAAAGCGCGATTGGCTCTTGCCAGTTGCTTTAACACTGCTTTCGTTTCTAACTCAACATCCGGTGGCAACATATGTAATTTGTTATCATTCATTATACACACCTCCATCATATAAGTATTATATTGCTAAAATTTACCTATGTCAATTGCATGTGGGTAAATATTGTGATTTTTTATCTATATAAACATATAATAGCTTGCTTTATTTTTGAACATCAACAGGGTTCTCTTATTAACAAGAATTTTACACCGACGCAACCCACACTTAACAAACGAAAGCTATACTGATACTGAAACGAGATTGCTAATCAGGAGATGTGATAAATATGATTATCCATACCCATTCAGCCATAGGTCATTTACTTCACTCTTACATCACAGAAAACACCAATATAGTGTTAAATAAGAAGCACTTCATCTTGGGGAATATTAAGCCTGATATCAATCATACCCTCAGATCAATTCCTCACCGAAGCAAGGATATAATCGAAGTAATGGAATGCTTGAAACATGAACTTATCAACCGAAAACAAAACGTCGAGGCTTTTTCTCTGAAGCTGGGCATCTTGTGTCATTTCCTTAGCGACACCTTCTGCAGATATCATTTTGAAGATCATCTATGGGAAAGAAATATTGTTGAGCATATCAAGTACGAAATATCCCTTCACTACACATTCATGATAGTACCGAAGCACTCGAAGGTAACTATTATTAACTCAAAATATGAGCCTTTTGACGATTTTCGTGAAACCTATGAACACTTCACCAAAAGTTATAGAGAAAACAAAAAAACAATCATCAGAGACACTGACCATGCCTTGATGTTTTCAGTCGCTGTCATCAATTTGATAAATCAAGAGATTTTGGCTAAGAAATTCGTGCAAGTTGCTTAAAACAATTCAACACAAGGAGATTGCAAATGAAAATCGCTTATTTCACAGATACTTACCTACCGCAAATCAATGGCGTTACAAACACGTTAACCAGACTGACAAAATATTTCTCCGAGCGAGATGATATAGAATATAAAATCTTTGCACCGGATTTTAAATATTCTGAATCTCAAGACAGCAATGTTGAAAGATTCTACAGTGTGAGATTCTTTGCTTATCCCGAGTGCAGGCTCTCACTACCTAATCTGATGCGACTAAAAACCGCCTTGGATGAATTCGAGCCAGATATCATACACTCAGTTACTGAAATAAACATGGGTCTTGCAGGCATGAACTATGCCGTTCAGAATAAAATACCTTTAATATCAACCTTTACTACAAACTTTCCCGAATATTTGAAATTTTACAATCTTCCTTTTCTATATGATATGAGCTGGAGTATCATGAGAAAAATCCATAACCAATCGAACATGTGCCTATGTCCTTCATTGGAAACTAAAAAGCTTCTCGAAAGACAAGGCATCAATAACGTCGTTCTTTGGGGAAGAGGTATTGATTTTGAAAAGTTTAAGCCTTTAGAAGACAAAAGAGAAATAAAAAGAAAATACAGAATGGAAAATAAAATTGTATTACTAT
>DMAP01000324.1 GCA_003446975.1 Clostridiales bacterium
CTGTACCGCTTGCGCAAATGTCTCCGGCTTGTTTGCCGGTACCACCTCGCAGTTTGATGCGATCCACAACAGCTCTTCTTTACGCTTGCCGTCAATCTCTTTTTGTGCCAACTTTCTTGCTAAATCAGCATATCTTTTGCCATAGATGATTATGGCATCACATGAAATAAGCATTGCTTCCAATTGATTCTTTTTGTCTAAAGCCTCTATGTCATTAAAAAAATCAAGGTTGTTGATGGATTCTTCTATTTCTTGCTTGAAATCCAGAAAGCCTTTTCTGTAAATCTTGTCATCGGCGACTGTATGACCCGGCGCTCTCTGTTCCATGAACTCTGTGAATATGCCGGCTTCGTAGCAGTTCTTCCACTCCTGTGACATATGACTCAATATCTTATGCCTCATGGATTTGTTCTGCCAATAAGGCATGATAATCTCTTCATGCTCTTTTTTACTCTTTTGGCTGACTTTGAATGAAATGTATTGTCTTTTGTCCATGATCTCGAGATCTTCCAGGGTATGACAACATAGCTCAGGGAAAGTCGGCGCGGTTTGGGGCTCGTTACCTTTTTCACCTACAATTAGTTCGTCTTGTCCAAGATACAGTTCTCTATTTTCAAGATAGTTTTTAAAGCTCAGTGCTCTTAAAACCGGTATCGACACTTCTCCGCTGTATTGTTTATAGGTTTCAGTCATCAGCATTGACCTTTCTGTGCTCAGTTTTGGCTGCGTGCCAACACTATTTTCTCTTAATCGTTTTGTTCTATCTGTAGATCCTCTCAATTTAATTTGCCTCCTCTTGGTCATTATCCGCCAATTTTTACAGAATACCCTTTTGTTCGTAAAGCATTGATAATATTATTCATTTCATAATCTTCAGAAATTTCAAATGGTTGGTGTCTCAAGCCGATTTTTCTATACTTGTGTGATGCAATATTATGATAGGGCAAGATATTGATATGCTCAACACTGGTCTGATCGATAATCTGAAGCATTTCATCAATATCTTTTATTGTGTCATTTACCCCTTTGACAATGGGTATTCTTAGGTTGATATTGGCATTTTTTTTGGAAAGCCTTATCAGGTTGTCTATAATCAGCCTGTTGGATACACCTGTGTATTCCTTATGCTTTTTTTCATCCGCAATTTTAAAATCATATAGGAACAGATCCGTTAAGTCCATTATCTTTCGGATGGCTTCGAATGGTACGTAACCACTCGTATCAACTACAATATGGATATTCTCTCTCTTGAGAATTTCCATAACCTCCTTCAAAAAGTTAGATTGGGTCAGGGGTTCTCCGCCTGAAAACGTGACACCTCCCTTTGACTCTTCAAATATAATCCTATCTTTTAATAATTCTTCAGCAAGTTCCATTGCTTCATAGTCCTTTCCAACCAATTGCCTGGCAGAATAGGCGCAGTACAGCTCGCAATCACCGCAACTGTTGCATAAACCATAATCGGTGACAATATTGTGGTCTACAAGTTTTATCGCCTTTTGGGGGCATATCTCGATGCATGTCATGCAATAGGTGCATTTCATCTGATTCCACATTAATTCATCATTGGCCTTAAAGCTTTCCGGATTATGGCACCATCTGCATCTCAAAGGACAACCCTTTAAAAAAACTGTCGTTCTGATATTGGGTCCATCATGAATCGAAAATCTTTGAATATTGAAAATTTTCCCTTTCATCGTTGTACCTTGCCTCATCTTATTGATTATTCCATCATAATACATATGCAAATATCTTGCCAACTCTTAAATATGTAAAATAAGCCATTTTTGTCAATCCAAACAAAAATATGTCAGAAAAATTGTCATCGGAAGACAGCTTTTCTGACACATGGAGGGATCAGAATGTTTAGCAAACGCTAACTGAACTGCATCAGGCTTGAGAAATCATTTAAATAACTTTTTTTATCTTCATGACTAAGTTTTAAAAACTTTTCAAAATTTTCCAAACTAATTCTTCCTGCTGCAAATAATAGTTCTGTGTACTCCTTTTCATCATAGCCGTACTCACTTTCCCAGTCGCAAAGCTTCTTCATCCCATAATAGTATGATGTGAAATATCCTTGTTGTCCTTCCTGAGCTTTGACTTGGGATCTGGCTGTGGCTCTATCAAACCCAAGCTCATCCACATAAAGCTGAACGACATCCTTGATTGGATTGCCAAAATATCTTAACATCAGATCAGCCTTTATCCTTACTGATGTGTGATGTCTTCTATAAGCCACAAATAAAGGGTAAAACTGATCTTCCGGAAACATAAATTCAAAGACTCTTTCTGATCTATGAGCTGTTCCTTCAGTTATAGGGGTTGACTTAGCTCCTATTTTTACTGTTTCTGGCAATGGATCAAGGGTTGTTCTTACAAATTGAACGTGATGTCCAGGATACGCTTCGTGCACGGTGTTCATTTTTATCCAGCCATCAGTCACCGCTTTGAGATTATAGTCATTCAGAAACATATGCCCCTGCAATGGTCTCCTAATTGAGCATCCACCACCATAACCTCCCCATGGATATGAAAGTTTTAATTGCTCAGGCACATTTCTAACGATGCAAGTTTCGTCTTCAGGTAATTGAACATAACCTGTACAAGCAGCTTTTGAACGTTTAATGTATGAATCTGCCCTTTTAAACATTTCCTCCGGCGTGTCGCAAGGTCCTGCGTATTTCAAAAGTAATTGACTTACATCAAACATGGTTTCAGGCAACTTATCGATGATATTCAGTGAATTAGCTATTTCAAATACTTCGCTTCTGGTTTTATCTATCTCCTCTTCATGCCAGGAAAGAATCTCATTTAGGTTTACGCCTATTACATCCTCAAGCAAGGATCTATAATAAACTTCGTCAAACTTGATGATGTCATCATCTGATGCTTCAACCGCCTCTCCTAGTCCCTTTAGCTGAATCATGTCTTTAGCTTGATCCTTCCATTGTCCCATTTTTGAAGCAAGCTCTTGAATTGATTGGATGAACTCCTTGTGCTGTTTGTCATTAATATGCGGAAAATATAATGGTACTCTAGGAATCTCCACATCCATCGTATCAATAAAGATCTGACAGGTATCGATCAACTCTTTTAGATAAGTCAGAGATACATCCATTAACCAAGTTTGGATTCCCACCCAGATTCTGTCAGCTTGCGAATATTTGTCTATTAAAATCGCCACTTTTTGTCCATCAGGTCTTGAATCATTTCTGACCGCATTGTTGAAAGAATACATGAACTGTGCTAATGTCTTTGAGGGTCTTTCAAAAA
>DMAP01000370.1 GCA_003446975.1 Clostridiales bacterium
GACCACTGCCAGGTCTCTCCCACATCCAGCTTGCCGTTGGTATTGGTATCACCTGAGAAGCCAACAGAATCCTTATCCAGGGTGGCATGCAGTGCCGCATCTTTATACAATTCAACATAAACACCGGTCAGCGGATCGTCACCTGTGTTCTGCTCCTTGATGGTCAGGTCGACTGTGTCACCTGCATATACGGTAATCGCGGAGGCTGTGATGCTGACCATCGTGTCAGGATTGATAACTTTGAACCATGCTGTTACATTGGCGGATAACTTGTCGGGTGCGCTGTCCTCGCCTAAAGTGTTGATTTCATTGTATACAAATCCAACGTCTTCTGGCTGAATGACATAATGTAGCTCTAAATATGCTGATGCTCCCGGTCCGAGTATTAGCTTGTTATCTCCCATTCCTGGAAAGGTTGGTATTACTTCTTCAAAGGGTGAACCTACACCCACAGACGCAGGATCTCCTACACCATCTATCCAACGCAGTATAATCTTGCCACTGTCGATTAAATAATCCGTGTCTTGGATCAGTTCATAGTCTGGTGCTACAACATTTCCCCCTACATCAAAGGTAATGGTATCATCTCCATTGCCATCACGATACAGTTGAATATAATCCAAATCACCATAAAACACATCCTCTATATAATAGTAGGTGTTGATATAGGGACCTGTATTTTCAATTTTTGCGCTAAATACCACTTCTTCCCCTACATAGTAGGTACGAGAAGGTCTATCCGCATTTTTTGAAAGAGATTCAAAAGATGCAAATGCAGTAATAGATGACATTAACAGAAGAAACACCAATAGCAAAGAGAGTATCGACCATTTATTTTTTCTTGCTGTGTACATATTTTTTCACTCCTTTTAATTATATTTTAAATACGTTAAATGTTTATTGTAATGAATTACTTTGTAGAATCTGGAAAATGATATTGCTAAACACCTCCTTTGATAACCTTTGAATTCGTCATTTGAATCAAAAAACCACCTCCCAAAAACACACAAAAACCGACCTGATGGTCGGTTACGCTATTAACTCCTCCAAGGCAAAGCGTCCACATAAGCCTTGAAATCTCAATTACCATATTTTTGCAAATAAACATAGCATCGATTGTAAAAGGGAACAAAAAACTGCCCCTCGCAGTTAGACAGTCATAATATTTGATATTCAGCGGTTTAAACAAGAAACGTACAATATCTTAGACTCACAACTTTGCGTCCTCAATTTTCATTGAGTTTGCCAATTTGTAATCAATTCACTTTACAGTT
Source organism: Clostridiales bacterium (assembly GCA_003446975.1). Classification (GTDB taxonomy): domain Bacteria; phylum Bacillota; class Clostridia; order Tissierellales; family Dethiosulfatibacteraceae; genus 38-11. Next base: position 1,275 of record DMAP01000370.1, read on the forward strand.
AGATTATATCATAAATTCAATAAATGTGTGTAAAATCTTACGAATTGTTTAATAAAAAATATCTTGACAATAATTTATTAACAAAATGTTATTTTTTCTAATTAAGACTTTCAAATCCGAAAATTTAGAATTAATCTCGATGAAAGCATAAGCCGAGGATTTTATCCTCGGCTCTCCAATATCCTGCTACTATTCTTCTGCTACTTTACAACCAATATAGGGGTCTTGACATGGTGCACCACTTTGCTGGTAACACTACCTAGCAAGAATCGCTTGCCTGGGCTCATGCCGCGGGAACACATGATGACCAGATCGTACTCTCCTTTATCCGCTTCGTCTATGATGTCAGAAGGCGGATCGCCTTTGATTAGCTTGGACTCAGCTTTGACGCCCCTTTCCTGGAAATATTTGACTGTCTTTTCCAAGAACTCTTTTTTGCTTTCTGTGTCATACATTTTTTCGATATATCCAGCATATTCCAACTCATTTGGAATCCTATACAAATCAAACACGTAAAAAACTATTATTGTGCTGTCAAATTTTTTCGCAATATCTTCTGCAATAGTCAGCGCTTGTTGGCATCCTGGCGAGCCGTCCACTGGCAACAAAATTCTTTTCATTTTCACTACCACCTTTCAGATATTTTTTTGCTTTTTTATTCTAGCTTTGATTACATTATACACCATAAACAAGCAAAAATAAATACTAAATGGCAATTTAATGAATTAAATTTACTTTTCAGTGTTCTTGAACTCTTCGTTTATTTTATCTAGAAGTTCTTTATTCCGAATCACATCTACTGCAGTCGACACAAGTGCCTGTATAGTAATCATCATGTTTTCATAGGCATATGGCTTCATTGTGCTTTCAGCGAATTCAACCGTATGTGCTCCAACGTTAATATCTCCGACTATATCGAAATAGGGATGGATGGTCGGACAAACATGGCTTACATTCCCGGCATCTATTGAGCCGAAAGATTGTCTTGGTTCGAGAATATCTGTGATACCCAAATCTGTAAGGTGTCCTGTGAAAACTTCTGATAGAACTTGATTGGTTACCATGTTGTCATACGGATATTCATAGTTTGATATGTTCAGTTCGACGCCTGCGGCAAAGGCGGCGCCCTCAGCACAACGTTTGACCTTTTCAACAAGCTCATTCAGATAGCCCTTAGTCTGTGCTCTGACATAAAACTGAGCCATGCAATAATCAGGTATGATATTTGCAGCCTTTCCCCCATCTTTGATAACCCCGTGTATTCGGGCCTCAGGTTTGGTCTGCTGTCTTAAGGCGTTGATATTGTTGAAGGTATTTATGACCGCATCCAATGCATTGATGCCTTTCTCGGGTGATGACGCAGCGTGTGATGGTTTGCCTTTATACTCAAACTGAATTGCTTCCAATGCTAGAGATTTTCCACTTTTATTATATGACATGTTGGGATGGGCAACCAGTGCCACATCAACATCGTTAAAAGCGCCTTTTTCGACAAACAATACTTTAGCGCCACTTGTTTCCTCAGCAGGTGTTCCAAAAACGACTACCCTGCCACCTATATCATCGATCAGATGCTTTAATATGATGCCTGCGCCGGTGCTGGTTGTACCTAAGATGTTGTGTCCGCATCCGTGCCCAATTCCAGGAAGGGCATCGTATTCTGACATGAAAGCTATTGTGGGACCTTCTTTATCAGATTGATACTCCGCTCTGAAAGCGGTATCGACACCAAGATATTTTTTGGTGACATTAAAACCGAACTTTTCAAGAATCTCTTCGTGAAGTCTGCAAGAGTTATACTCTTCATAGCCCAACTCAGGATTTTTATATATCTCATCGCTGAGTTCAATGAACTCTTTTTCCAGCTGGTTAGCCAGCTCTTTGATTCGTTCTTTCATAAATCCTCCTATTTTAAACTATATCTGATGAATTTCCCAAGTCTTCCATTCTTAACTTGGTTGTTTTCAACAGCAATTTCACCGTTGACTATTACATAGTCAATACCGTCTGGGGATAGTGTCGGTTGTTCAAAGGTTGCGTTGTCCTTAATGGTCTCAGAATCAAAAATGGTGATATCCGCATCCATCCCTGTCTTGATTTCACCTTTCTGATCAAGCCTGAGCCTGTTTGCAGGGCCTTGAGTCATTTTCCACAGAGCATCCACTAAATCCAAATTCTTGTTTTCTCTTACATACCTTGATAGGACCTTAGGAAAGCTACCTGCCCCCCTCGGATGACCACTATCTTTTCTGTAGACACCGTCACTACCAACAAAAACAAAGGGTGCTTGTAGGGCTTGAATAATCTCTGACTCATTCATTACAAATGCAACGGCTATCATATCAGGATACTCTTTACGGGCCTTGAAAAAAATTTCCTCAGTGCATCGCATATTCTTAAATGGGTCTTCTGTCAGCAATACATCACTGAAGGTCCTATTCCACTTCTCAAAACACCCATCATCAAATGCAGCAGATCCAATAAAAGTACCAAAAGCATCATAGGGATAGCAGTCGGCAAATATATCAGTTCCTTCCATTCTGGCCTTTATGATAGTTTTCAAACCCTCATCCATATAACCATAGGCACTACAGCTGCCAATATGTGATATTTGCATTGGAAGTTTTGACATCTTAGAGATTTCAATCAGCTCTGTGATGGCCTCAACGCTCTTCTCCACATCTGACCTGAAATGGGCCGAAAGCAAATATTTATCCGAATCCAGATTACGCGCCAGATCGATTATCTCTTCTGTCTCTATGCCTGGCGAATACTCTATTCCGTATGAAATGCCAACAATACCTGTTGGCACGTATTTTCTAACTAATTTTTTCATCTGTTCAATTTCGTTCTTAGTTGATGCTCTATACCGATCTTCAACGCCTACAGCGCTTCTTAAAAAGTTATGCCCCAGATACATCATATAATTGACCGGTGACCCATGTTGTTGAATGTAACCAACGAAGTCCTCAACACTCTGCCTATTGGCACCGCAATTGCCGCCAACACAGGTGGTGACGCCCATCTTCAACTCATAATAGGCAATGAAGTAGGGGTCTTTTTCTGTCATATCCAGTTCTTCTTCATGCATATGGATATCGATAAATCCTGGTGATACTATTTTTCCCTTTGCGTCAATATTGATATCCGCTTCCTTGGAAATGTTTCCAATCTGTGATATCTTGCCATCTTCAAGCAAGATGTCCTTTTGAATCATCAGCATTTTTTCAAAATCCGGTACAAGTCCATTTATTATTTTTATCGATTTCACTTAAACCTCCTGAAAGAATAAACCAGGCAGCTAAGCTGCCTGGTTATGGTTTAGCCACAGAACTCCATAGCAATTTCACTATAGATTTTTACATAGTTATACAAATCAATCACTGGAATTCTTTCATCCTTTTTATGGGAGTAACTGATATTCCCAGGACCTGTAATAACTGTCGGTATTTTTCCGTAATAAGAAAGTGTCGCCGCATCTGTCCAGCCTCTCTTTCTGGTAATTTCGGGTTTATTGTTCAGATGCCCTTGAAGAATCTTTTCTACTGTTTTAACAATTTTGGTGTTAGGATCCGTATAATGATAAATGTGGTCAAACTGCTTCATTTGACCCGAATCCATTCTGATCAGCTCTGCCTGGAAGTCTTTGTCATATGATTTGATATGCTCTATCACGTCATAGTACTCCTTCAAGACAGATTCTACCGTTTCGCCGACAATATATCTTCTGTCAATCTTCAAAGAACAACTGTCCGCCACTGTTGAAGGCTGTGTGCCACCTTCGATTCTGCCAAAATTCATGACTGAAGGTCCCATGAACTCATTGTATCTGGTTTCAAGCTTGGGGATGATATCCCTCTCAACGGCTTTTATGAAATCAGCTGCCTTGGATATGGCATTTATGCCTTCATTTGGCACGCCACCATGTGCTGTCTTGCCGGTGAATAGTACTTCCAGCCACTCAAGCCCTCTATGTCCGATAGCATACTCATAGTTGGATGGTTCTCCAACAATCGCGCCATCAGCCTTTATACCTGAGAGAACTAAGTCTTCTGTTCCTTCGCTTTCCTCTTCTTCTCCTATAACTGCCGTCACAATGATGTCTCCCGGCAATTTAGTGCCGGATCTTTTTAAAGCCAGGGCGGACATGATCATGCATGCCACAGCCCCTTTCATATCATTGGTTCCTCTACCCCAGATAAAACCATCTCTGATTTCAGCTTTGTAGGGATCAACTATCATCTCATAGGGTGGAACAGTATCTGTATGTCCATTCAATATCAAAGTTGAACCTGAACCTGTTCCTCTCAAATAAACATATACGTTATTTCTTTCGCCATCAACTGATTTTAGCTCAGCTTCAAGTCCGTTTTCCCTACAGAACCTGTAGATGAAGTCAGACACTTCCTTTACCCTTCCCGGCACA
>DMAP01000448.1 GCA_003446975.1 Clostridiales bacterium
ACTTAGGCGCTGAGGCCATCAACTCCTTTACCATTACCGAGCTGTTCAATATTGTCAACACTCGATTGATTACAGACAAGAAAACCATAATCTCCACCAATCTATCCTTGGAAAAATTGTCTGAGGCTTACTCAGACAGAATCTTTTCCAGATTGATGAGCCATTATGATATATTTAAGTTTTACGGTAAAGACATTAGAACAAAGAGGGGCTGAAAATGATCACAATCGACACTTTCAAGAAAGGTCTGAAAAAAGGATTTGATGTGCTAATATTATTGGCTAAAATCATGCTTCCAATTTATTTAGTCGTAGAGCTGTTAAAATATTCAGGACTTTTAGAGACTATATCCAAACTATTTATCCCTTTCATGACGCCGCTTGGTCTCCCCGGAGAAGCGGCTTTCGCATTGATTATAGGCGCTTCAGTCAATATTTATGCCGCATTGGGCGTACTGGTCTCAATAAGCCTGACAGCCAAGCAAGCCACGATCATCGCTGTGGTATTATCCATAGCCCCTAACCTTATCGGCGAAACTGTCGTCATCAGAAGGATTGGCGTCAATCCATATTTTATTTCCGGTTTAAGGATTGTAACCGCTTTTGCTGTGGGAACGATCATGAATCTTGTACTATAGGCAGGTAACCCATGACATTGATAATTGTATTATTGGAAGCATTAAAGAATGGTATCCTCTCTATTTTAGATCTAGCTGTCATCATTTTTCCTTTGATGATTGTCATAGAGATACTGAAGGATCTTAAAATCATGGAGAAATTGTCCAATTTGATGTCTCCTCTCACCAACACCTTGAAGATTCACAGGGATGCCTCCCTTCCTTTGATTATCGGCTATATTTTAGGTCTTTTTTTAGGTGCAGGGGTATTGGTCAAATCTGTTGATGAGGGTGATCTTGACAAACGAAGCCTGGTGATTGTTTCGATCTTTCTGGCACTCTGCCACGCTGTCTTTGTGGATACTGTCGTCTTTACCCCGATCGGTGCCAATTTGATGGTGGTGATTCTGGTTCGTGTCAGTGCCGCATTCTTTGTCGCAATAATCGCCTCAAGGTTTATTAAAGAGTTAAACTAAAAAAAGCAGGATATCCTGCTTTTTCAACCGTTTAGCAATAGCTCATTTATAGGTCTGCCCGGTGGTACAATAGGGTAGACTGAATCATCCTTATCGATGACGCACTCGTAAAATACGGCCTCATCTAAATCCTTCGTGATTTCTAAGGCGTTTTCCAGTTCTTCTAAGCTATGGCATCTGAAATATTTAATGCCATAGGCCTCGATAAACATCCTCATGTTCACATCATCAAAGGTTTCTGTTTCTGAGTATCTGGCTCTGCTGAACATTCTTTGCCATTGTCGAACCATCCCCAATGAGTGATTGTTCAATTGGATTATTCTGATGGGAAGGCCGTATCTTTTGACAGTAATCAGCTCGTTATTGTTCATCCTGAAGCTGCCATCCCCTGTAATGAGGACAACCTGCTTATCTGGATTTCCAACCTGTGCACCAATGGCCGCACCCAAACCATAGCCCATGGTGCCCAGTCCACCTGATGTGCAAAACTCGATTGATTTCTTGAATTTCCAGTATTGTCCTGTCCACATCTGGTGCTGACCCACATCTGTCGCAACAATGGTATTATCCGAGAAATAAGAATTGGCTTTTTCTAAAATATTTTTTGGCGAGAATGTACCCTTATCTGGCTCCGGTTCCTTATAGGCATTGATTTCATCAATCCAATCCGGTCTGGTTGCCTGTTTCACATCAGCCAGCAAGTTAGACAATATATGTTTCATATCACCGATGAGCGGCAAGCAATCATAAGTGTTCTTATCAATTTCAGTCTGGTCTATATCAATATGGATTATTTTGGCACCGCTAGCAAACTCATCCGGTTTCCCGATGACCCTGTCACTGAATCTAGCGCCAATGGCTATTAGCAAATCACAATTGGATACCGCCATATTTGTATAGACCTGTCCATGCATTCCTACCAAGCCTAGAGACAGCTCATGATCTCTTGGTATTGTGCCAAACCCCATAAATGAGTTGGCTGTAGGTATCTGGGCTTTTTCAGCCAATTGGATCAGGAGATCGTCATTCTTGGATATTCTGACACCACCTCCGGCATAGATTACCGGTTTTTTTGAATGGTTGATCAGTTCTGCCGCTTTCTTGATTAGCGACAGATCAGTGTATTCCAATCGATCACTATATACAGGACTGTTGGCGGGTTCGAAGTCGTACTCTGCCAAAAAAACATCCTTGGGCACATCTATCAGCACAGGGCCTGGTCTGCCGGACACGGCCACCTCGATGGCTTCTCTGACCACTTTGGCTAGGTGCTTGACATCTCTGACTAGATAGTTGTGTTTGGTAATGGACAAGGTGATACCGGTGATATCAACCTCTTGAAAGGAATCCTTTCCGATGAGCATATTCGGCACCTGTCCTGTGATCACAAGCAGTGGCACAGAATCCATGTAGGCTGTCGCAATACC
>DMAP01000043.1 GCA_003446975.1 Clostridiales bacterium
TATGCACATGTCAAACCGTTGAATGTATCCTTCACTAACTTCAAATGTAACAACACCTATCACGACTTTCTTATTTTTCTGCGCTATTGCAACACAATCTTTACCTGGAAAACTAATAGTGGCTTTGGCGAGTTCTGCATACACTCGGAACTCCTCCTTTTTTACTGCCTCTATCTTTTTTGTTAGGTAATCCGAAATTGCATCCTTGTTTTCCAACTCTTCAAACACCCACATGGATGCATAGTGAGCATTAGGAGCTAACAATTCAATAAATTCGGAGCAATCCAGCCGATTCATTGCCCTTGCATATGCATATGCAGCTTCAAGCTCTGTTTTTACCATGTCACCTTCAATCTATCTTGAAAAATGAAATCAATCTTGATTTGGACATATGAATAAATCAAATATTAATTATTGTAATTCAGCCCTAATTTGATAATGAAATTATGATGATTATCACTATTACAATAGGTATCAAGCAACCTACGAATTCACTAAGATCTATTTTCGCTTTTTTTGATTGACTAGGAGGTGTGTTCCAGGAAGATGGAGAAGTAGTTTTTTGGGTCGAACTACTTTGATATTGTTGTGTTGGTTGAGATCCAAATTGTCTCTTCATATCAGTAAAAATGGCTTGGTTTTTTGTTAATGGTTTTTGCGTAGGTGGAAGATTTAAGGTTACAGGTTCCCTTGATTTTCTAATATCCTCCAAGATCTGGTTATTCTTATTATCGGGATTATTAATCTGCGTTCGCTTATTATTAGATTTTCCAAGCCGGTATGAAGCTTCATCGTTCGAGATTATATGCATCTGATTTGGTTGTGTGATGCTGATTGCTAAATGTGTGTAATTGAATTGTTTATTATGATATGGAGGTTCGAGTAAACCAACTACACTTATCCATTTCTCAAGCCAACTTGAATCAGGTTTTACTATCAGTTTTTCTAACCCTTCTGACCATATTGCTACTTTTAAGATTTGGCCTTTCCAGTCCCCGAAATTCAGAAATATGTATTCTTTCCCACTATACCTTGTTTTGCCATTCCTTACTTCCTTAATTTGCCCAATCAATTCGATTCGATCACCAATATAACCGAGACAAAGATTATATTGGGTTGCATCTAAAACAGTAAATGGTGAGGAATACGGCTGCCTTAAATATTCAGTTGTTGAAGAAGACGAGATTGAAATTACCACCTGGGGAATATTCTTTTTTTGGAGAAAATCTTCAAGTGTTGGAATATCTTGAAACTTAGCTCTAGAGACAGCAGCGAAATTCCTAACTTCTTCTGTTAGTTTTGGAAGTTGAGATATCAAGCTAAAAGTTTTGGAATGATCTGGATCAGCAAAATCATTTGCACGGAATAAGAATGCATCGCCGTCTGATTGAGTTTTGTTCCACAGTTCAGGTGCTACCTCAAGTACACTTAATGCTAGATGTAATACTATTAAGGAATAGCGATCGAGTGTTGCGTCCCATATACTTGATGTTCGTTTCGGATGTTGAAAATTTCGATGACCTAGTTCCGAACTTCCAAGCGATCTAATTTCCTCAACGAACATGCCATCATAATCTATTAGTTTTACCGACGTTCCGCCAGAAGAAACCATTACATTACCTGGTTGTAGATCTCCATGAGCCACTTTATTTTGGTCCAAATAGGAGCCCATGGATGCAAGCGCTTTCCGAAGAGATGATATTTTATTTCGGTCTTTATAGTTATTCTCGATGAATTCACCCATAGTCAAGCCATCTGCCCAAGCCATTTGAACGATGGGATATTGTTTAGAATTGATTAATATCCCTTTTGGTTGGTAGGCAAAATCAACAAAATATGGTGAATTTAATTGTCTTAATCGATTTGAAATTGCGAAATAACGTTTTTGCAGATTATCAGATTCTTTGTGGAAACAACGAATAGCATATTTTTTACCACTAATGTTGAGGGTATAGGTTAAAGCAAAGCCACCACAGAGTGCAAGGGGGAGTCCAAGACCTGTCTTAGAAATACTTCCATTTTTGAGATTAGGATCCACAAGAGCATATTTTGGATATTGAAGGGCTTCATTGTACTGCTCAAGCGACGGATAGGTCATTAAACCTCATCTGAGAAAGTAATCTTAACCAGCGTAATATCATCTTTACGCATTTCCTTTTTCTCCCATTCGGAGTCAACAAGTACCGTTAATTCCGATTGGGTTGTTAGGTGTAGGAGTTCCATCCATCTTAAATCCCCGATTTCTTGGTTCCTCAAGACCCATTCTCCAAGGGAATCTGTCATGCATAGAATAATTGGTTCTTTTAGATTTGATAGCTCCCACTGACGTTTGTGAATTTTACTAAAATCAGTGACACCAATAAAACCATTTTGATCAGGGTTTGTACTAATTAATTGAGGATGTTGTCGGAATTCTTCTGAATGATTATAGGGAAATGTATTAATAATCCGGTTTTCGTCAATGAGTATGGCTATGCTATCCCCAATACCTAAAATATTAATTCTATTATGATTACGTTGCTTCTTGATCGCAAGTAATGTTGCAAAACTTCCTCTTTCATAGGCGGCTTCTTTCGACCAGGATAAAGATGCGATATCAATTTTCGAGGAAAATTCAGAAATCACTTCCCCAACCCAATCCAGATTTACAATATGGCTCTTTATGTACTTCTTGCATATAATTTTTGCCAAGGTTTTTGAGTCATAGGACTCAGAAGCGCCATCGCTTATTACTACTGTCTCTTTGTCAGTGTTGAAATCGTAATGGTCTTCAATAGTATCAGGTGCCAATTTGTCTTTTGGCACCTGACCGATAACATTCACAGTAAATCGCATAGGAGTATTACCTAAGTTGAGAAGATCTCGTTCCGATATCAAAGAAGTCCACAATTTCTGGAGCTTCTGCATTAAACATGAATGCCTTTGATTCAAAACCTACCTGATAACCTTTTTCAGTAGCATAAGTAATTAAATGCTCTGGTAATTGGCTTGACATTCGAAAGAGTAACTGGGCAAACTGGTCAGGTAATTCAACCGCAGAACTCGGAAAACGAATTGGCATAGCACCTGAGGTACTTACATGCAAGTTAAACATCAATGTTGATCCATCAGATGTTTGAATTTTGGATAGGCTACTTGCTAGTTCTTCCGGATCACCATCTGTAGATTCACCATCGGTAATATGTAAGATAGTTGGTGGGTAACTATCAGGATGACTGTCACACCATGCTGCAATTTCCTCTGCAGTTTTTATCATTGCCTGGCACATTGGTGTACCTCCATTCGACCGAGGTTCAAACCAAACCGGAAACTTGACTGGTTGTTCAACAATTCCCCCAGTCCCATCATCCATTTTCTTT
>DMAP01000301.1 GCA_003446975.1 Clostridiales bacterium
TACTGCCCTTCAATAGAAGATAAGGTTGTCAGATTTTTTGACAAGACAAAACATCAGATATTTGTTGAACCGGAAGGCATTGACACCAAAGAAATGTATATACAGGGATTTTCCACAACATTGCCTGAAGAGGTTCAGCTTCAAATGTATCAAAGCGTAGAAGGGCTAGAGGATTGTCAGATTATGAGACCCGCCTATGCTATCGAATATGACTGTATTGATCCGACTCAGTTAAAGAGAACACTTGAGATCAAGATGATTGAGAATCTTTATTTTGCCGGACAGGTCAATGGTAGCTCAGGTTACGAGGAAGCAGCGGGCCAGGGTTTGGTTGCTGGAATCAATGCGGTGCTTAAATTGAATGGTAAAGAACAGATTATTCTGGATCGATCCGAGGCTTACATAGGCGTATTGATTGATGATCTGGTGACTAAAGGCACGGATGAGCCATATAGGATGATGACTTCCAGGGCAGAGTATAGGTTAGTTCTACGACAGGATAATGCGGATTTGAGACTGACAGAGAAAGGTTATGGTGCCGGTCTGGTCAAGGAAGATAGAATGGTCAGGTATTTAGAGAAAAAAGAGATACTTGAGAAAGAAATAAGCAGGTTAAAGCATACTATAATGACCCCAAAACCTGAGATCAATTCATATTTATTAAAGATGGACTCTGTTCCTATGAAATCAGCACAATCCTTATATGAGCTGTTAAAGAGGCCTGAATTGAACTATGACAAACTGGCAGATATTGATATAAATCGACCGGAGCTTACGAAGTCCATCATTATGCAAATTGAGACTCAGATCAAATATGAAGGCTATATAGCGAAGCAATTTAAGCAGATTGAACAATTCAAAAAACTGGAAAACAAAAAAATCCCGGAAGATGTTGATTATAATGAAATAAAAGGATTGAGGATTGAAGCTAAACAGAAGCTATCCAGAATCATGCCGGATTCTTTAGGACAGGCATCTAGAATTTCTGGCGTTTCTCCAGCTGATATCAATGTTTTGATGATTTATATGGAGCAGAAAAAGAGGTTGAGAGAATCTAATGAGTAGTTTATTGGAAAATTTGTTCGGAGAATCAGAAATAGCAGTAACAACTCATCAAATTAATCAGTTTTTGATTTATGAAAAGTTGATGCTGGAATGGAACCAAAAGGTAAACATAACCGCAATCACCAACAGCAGAGATATCTATATCAAACATTTTATTGATAGCGCTATCGTAAGCCGATATATTGTCGCTGGGTCTAATTACAGCCTCATAGACGTGGGAACCGGAGGCGGCTTTCCGGGTATTCCTATGAAGATTATAGATGAGTCGATTGAGTTGACACTCCTTGACAGTCTGAACAAACGCATAGCTTTTTTGCAGGCTGTGACGGAGACCTTGAATTTGAAGTATGTCAAGATTATACATGGCAGGGCTGAGGATTTTGGTTTGAATAGCGGGTTTCGTGAACAATATGATGTTGCCACGTCAAGAGCTGTGGCATCGATCAATGTATTGACGGAGTATTGTCTACCATTTGTTAAAGTTGGCGGGTTTTTTATAGCACTAAAAGGCGATAATGTGGAAGATGAATTGAAAAATGGAGAGAAAGCTGTTAAATTATTAGGTGGGGCTATTACAGAAGTCAAAAAATATAAGATACCCGGGACTGATTTGAGCAGAAGTGTCATATTAATCAAAAAAATAGCCAATACACCTGAGAAATACCCCAGAAAGGCAGGCACGCCCTCCAAAAAACCACTCTAGAAAATCACAAAAGGAGCTGTAATGGAAACTATACAAAAGATTGAATGGATCAGCATTGACAAGATTACACCGAACAAGCATCAGCCGCGAAGGACATTCGACCCAAAATCGCTGAAAGAGCTGGCTTCTTCCATTAAGTCATATGGACTGATTCAACCGATATCATTAAGAGAGATGGATAATGGAAATTTCGAGATTATCGCCGGAGAGCGAAGATTCAGGGCAGCAAAACTGGCAGGAATGAAAGAGATTCCTTCAATTGTAATGGAGATGCCAGACAAGGACTCATCAGCTATCGCTCTGATTGAAAATCTTCAAAGAGAAGATTTAAATGCATTGGAAGAGGCTGAAGCCTATTTGAATCTGATGATTGTGTACGGAGTCAATCAAAGCGAGCTGGGAAATAAAATAGGCAAAAGGCAATCCACTATTGCCAACAAACTAAGATTATTAAAACTACAGGATGAAATCAAGGATAAACTGAGGGATGGAAGTCTTACAGAAAGGCACTGCAGGGGACTGCTAAAGCTTAAGGACGAATCATTGCAGCGTAGAATCGCCAATAGAATTTTGGAGAAAAATCTGAACGTAGCTGAGACGGATAAGCTTATAGATGATATAATAAAAAAGAGACACGGAAAGAAAGAGATTAAGTCAAATAGAACTGTCAAAAATTATATCAATTACAAGATATATGTCAATAATATCAAACATGCTTACAACGAGATAATCAGGACAGGTATCAAGGCTGGATATGAAGAGAATGAGAGTGACGAGCATGTAGAAGTAAGGATCAGGATTCCAAAAATCAGGACATGAGGTGACATATGAGCAAAATCATAGCGATATTCAACCAAAAGGGAGGCGTTGGCAAAACGAC
>DMAP01000348.1 GCA_003446975.1 Clostridiales bacterium
ACCTAATTCTTGTAAATTTTCAGGAATTTTATCGCCTCTAATCCTGCTAGTTAGCTCCTCGTATCTATTAATATATCTTCTCTTGGAGTATTTCTCACTATCTAAGTCTTCTCTTCGTCTTCTATAAATGACATGTAGGTACTCAGTTATATCTGCATTAATCCACGTTGCAGTCTGTCCCAATTCTCTCAAACTATTAAAATATGCCAGATTCGTCCAATATGGGTCCTTTTCAGACTGAGTATCAACATCAATGTTGTTAGCAGCGTAAAGAAGAGATGCATATAATCTTATGGAAGTTGTTGATAATGAAGAAGATGCTGGAGCAAATATGCCAACATACTTTCTACCAATTCCTGCCGCATCCTCGTATGCGAAAAACGAATCCCCTGCACTTAATCCCGATGGGGGAAATTGGAACACGTTATTTTCACCACATGCATACAACGCATGACATTGCTCCTTAGCTTTGCTGATAGTTGCTGTTGATGCAATTATTTTGGGTTTCACTATTGAATGATTTCTTCTATCAATGCAAAGTTCATTTACCATCGTTTCATAATGCCCTACCATAGAGCCAAGAGGCCCTGAAATCAAATGTAGTTCATCTTGGATAATTAAATCAGGTGATGATTTTCTTACTCCATTGTATATTCCAAAAATATTCTGTGCTTCAGGCCTATAAGGCAACATGGCAAATTTATCAACAGTTCCAAGTAAAAGGGTAGGCGGTTTTTCGTAAATAGCTTCATCCACAACCATCAAAGGTAGGGAATTACCGTCTTTGGAAAAATCACACTCCTCATTGTGGCACTGAAAAACAATCTTTTTATTCCTCTCATTGGTTTTTTTATATCCTCTAATTGTTTTATTGTGGCCTTTTCGAATCAAACCCATCTGAGCGCCGCACCAAGGACATTTCAACATGATAAACGGATTTTCATCTTTTGAACCAGCATAAAGACTTTCATATGCTTTTACAGCATCACTCATTCTATTTGGCGTGGTAGATACTCCAACCCATAATCCTATTGTAATACGTTTTTCCCCTAACTCTGAGACGTTTTTCGATCTTATCATCTCACATGCACATATCATTGTAGCAGCCCTCTCATACTGTTGAGCTGTTAATAAACGCAGAGTATATCTCATTAGAATAGTAGTGCCGAAGTCTTCACGATTTAATAGACGCCTAATAAAGATAGTATAAGCAGACAATCCCAAATAAGCTTCTGTTTTGCCTCCACCTGTAGGAAACCATATTAAATCTACTATATCTCTAGATTTGCTGTTTTTTTCAAACATAGATCGTAAATTTATTAATATAAAAGCTAGCTGGAATGGTCTCCATTTACCATATCTTTTAATGTCACCAAACCATGTTTTTGTATCATCCTTATTCGGCAAAAACTCGTATTTTTTGTTTAAGAATACATTATTATTATCATCGAAATCCCACTCAGACAACGGAAGGTTATAATGAAGTTGTTGCATTAACATTACTTCATTCATGAGCATAAAAGCTTTTCTTACTTTTTCATTTGATCTTAATAGAAGCACACCATCAACCATTCTATCATAGCAGGATTTGCAGTTATCTATATGTTTTTTTGCAGTCTCATTATGATCATCCAGTTTTTTAGAATCTTCTACTAAATCTTCAATCCATTCATAATAACTACTACACATTAAATCCATTTCTCGATATACTTCATCAATACTGCCCTGATTGGCCATTTTGTGCATTTCTAATGATACACCATCTATTGTACTTGGAACGATAGGTTTAATCTCATATGATGGGAAAATCTCAGTCCATACTTTAGTCACATGCCCATTGTCAAAACTCCAATCAACAGAACACCCATGACCAATACCATATTTCTTGATATGTCTATATAACAATCTATTAGATTCGTAATCTTGATCCTCAATATTGACTCTTGGATTCTCCGGCATAATCGAAAAACCGTTTTGGCAATGTAACTTGAATCCACATTGAAAAAAACAGTCTGAATCTCTTATGACTCCACCGTCCATAATATTAGTGTTTTCCATCGTGAAAGTGTATGTGTCTGCGTCGAATTTATTAACTTGGTTTCTGTATGTAATATGTAATTTGATATTTTGCTCAACATCGTTTTTAGAAATAGTATAGTGTAGCATTCTTTTTCTATGGCTTGGCAACTCTAATGGTTTGTTATCATTGTTCCAACAGAATGGTTTCCTATAATAATAAGTTTTACTAAATCCTGATTCAAAATCTTTTTGATTTAAAGACTCATATTTAGCGCCATGTAAATCAATAGTTACTATGCTATTTCTCTTTATAGTCAAAGTCAAACTCATGGCTGATTGTTTATATGCATAAGATAGATTCATCAGTTCTTCAAGGTTTTCCAACAACTCATTTTTCCCCGAACTAACATTCTCTTTATCTGGATTGGTAACAACAATTTCTTCACAAGAGCTATTATAGTCTATTTGATCATCTTCAAAAATGTCGTTTTTCTCTACCAATGATTCTTGGGGAAATAAAATGCCTGCCAAGTATCGTGTCCTCGGAGGATCACTTGTTAAAATTTCTTCACCATTATTCTGAACCATGCCTTTTAAATCTTTTAATGGATCTGGTCCAATAAACTCACGTTTAATCATATCTAGTATTTGCTCTCTTCTTTTATCCATACTACACCCACTTCCTCATTAGATTAATCCTTTCTAAACTCGCTTTTTTTGATTGAAATATGAATAGTCCTGTACGAGCCCTACTCAGTCCAACATACATGGTCTTTCTATAACTATATGTATCAATATCAACAATTATGATAACAGAATTTTCTAATCCTTTGAAACCATTTACTGTAGAAAATGTGACCTTATTGTTAATCCCCACTTTAAAATCAGCTATTTCTTTTGTAGAAAATCTGCTTAATAAAGATTTTTCTCTGCTATAAGGTGATAGTATAGTTATATCTGATTGAGGAACTCCATTTGCTTTTAAAGTGGACAATAAGCTTGTTAACTTCTCAATTTGATCATTATCATCTTTATAATCGAAATAATTGACTGGCAAACCTTCAGCCTTAGATGCCAAAGCTCGTTCTGGTTCAAAACCAGTCAGATATTTTATTTCATCGATTATTGGTTTCGAATTTCTGCAATTTATTTTGAGTTTGAACTTTATAAATG
>DMAP01000423.1 GCA_003446975.1 Clostridiales bacterium
ATAAAAATCAGTGGGATGTATGGCATGGACATCAATGTCAAAGACATTCAACTTGTTGAACTTCGGGAAAATGCACCACGAGTTATTAACAAGATTAATGCGATTGATATACCTTTTCTAAAAAAAGGGACGTTTAAGTTGGAAGAGTTTGAGAGAGCAAAATTGTTTATTCATTCGACATCCGGCCCTTATCTGATCATAATCAGTGATTTGGACACGATTATTATGAGTTTTAAGGATCCTGACCACACAACGAATATCTACAATGAAATTAAAGCTGTAATGTTGGATAATGGAAGATGATTATGGATAGAGTAGAAAAAACAATTAAAAAATCACATAAAAAAATAGTGGGAGCAATCCTTATTGGCATGGTTATCACTTTACTTGCAACCGCTTGTATTGCGATACCACACCCCCCCCAACCTTCGCCATTAGAATCACAACTTCAATCCGGCGTTATTCAAGGGGGATATTACAGCTCGAAGGAAGATGTATCCCTCTATATTCATTTGTTTGGGACGCTACCACCGAACTATATCACCAAACAACAGGCTCAGGAGTTAGGGTGGGTATCCAGCAAGGGTAATTTGTGGGAAGTCACAGATCGGATGGTTATTGGAGGTGATAGATTTGGAAATAGGGAAAAGCTTCTTCCCGAATTGACAGGTAGACAATATTACGAATGCGATGTCAATTACAATGGAGGATTCAGAGGTGCAGAGAGACTGGTATATTCAAATGACGGATTAATATTCTACACTTCAGATCACTATTCTACATTTTCAGAGATATTTTTTGAAGAGGTGAATTGATGATGAGAAAGATTACAATAGATGGAGAGGTATTAAAAACTAGAAACAGCATACACCAACACCTAAAAACTGATCTTGGTTTTCCTGACTATTATGGGATGAATCTGGATGCTCTTTATGACGTTCTTATAACTGAGGAAAGAGAGACAGAAATCCGTATCGCAAACGAGGATAAGCTAACGTCTAACATTGGGGAGTATTGGAATCGTCTGAGTGATACATTGACAGATATTTCACTTCAGAATAAAAAAATTACAATTTCAATGGTACCTAGTGTAAATGATATTAGAGAAGCCGGTCGAAATGCTAACGAAACCCAAGTATCATCCTGGGTTGACAAATTGAGAGATTCCATCATATTTCAAGGATCTCTTAATCATATAAATTATTTTGAGGGTTGGTACTTTAAACAGGTCAGCATATCGTCAGGCAAAGTCATTTCTTTCATTCCTGGGATAAGTCTCAACAAGCTTGATTCACATGCCTTTATTCAGGTAATTGTTTCACCACCTGTTGAAACACATTATTTTAGATTTGATTTAACGGAATTTCTCACCTTTGATTCGCCCTTCGAAGTTCGAATCGGTAAAAATACTTTTTCGCAGACAGCTATTACAATCAATTTGAGCGATGAGACTTTTAAGATAGCAGGTGAGTTGAAATATGGTCCATTCAAGTCAATTGAAAAGACAATAATGAGTCCAAACGCTATGGGATATTTTGCTTATATTCCCACAATGAAGTGCAATCATGGAATAGTCAGCATGGATCACTCAGTTGATGGAGTCTTGAAATGCAATGAAGAATCTATAAGCTTCAATGAAGATAGAGGCTATATTGAAAAAGACTGGGGCAGTTCTTTTCCTGAAAGGTACATATGGATGCAGGGAAATCATTTTGAGCGAAAAGGTGANNGATAGCTTTATGTGCAGTATTGCTTTAGTTCCTTTTATTGGAACATCCTTTATAGGATTGATAGCCAATCTTTTAGTTGACGGCAGAGAATACCGTTTTGCAACCTATAACGGCGCTAAAATTATCAAGGCGATATCAACAAAAGAAAATGTGGATATAATCCTGAAAAAAGGTAGATTGACGCTGGAAATAAAAGCCCATATTGAAAGCACAGGAGATTTGAAATCGCCTATTGAAGGACAAATGGCAGGCACTATAAAAGAAGGTCTGGGGGGGACAATTGGTTTGGTACTTAGGGAAAAGGATAGGATCATTACACAATTGTTCACCGGATATGCAGGGATAGAAGTGGTTGGAGACTTCCAGTGAGATTAATTGTTTTTTAATATTTTTATAGTAGTCACTTAATATTTGTCATGTAACATTTATACAACAAATGTTATTTAGGAGTGTAATATGACTATTATAAAAAGCATCAGTTGGTTTCATTTTTCGTAATTGCATATGCCATATCTTGGGTATTGTGGCTACCTATGCTTTTTCTTAATGAACAAGCGGTTGTTGCAAAGACCATGCTTTTGCTGGCAGGCGGATTCGGTCCCATGTTGGCGGGTCTGATTGTAAGTAGAGTAGCTTTTGGCAAGCAAGGCATTTTGGATTACAAAACCAGAGTATTTATGTGGAGAGTTGGATTAAAGAACTATCTGGGGGCGTTATTGATTCCAATTTTGATTTATGTATTGGCCTATGGTGTTTATCTGATTCTTGGTGGCAGTCCGATGGATTTTTCAAAAACACCATCAATATTAGTTTATCCTTTATCGCTTGTGTTCGTCTGTTTATTGGGTGGTGGGTTGGAAGAACCAGGTTGGAGAGGATTTGCCTTGCCTAGGTTGC
>DMAP01000247.1 GCA_003446975.1 Clostridiales bacterium
ATTTCAAAGAATTCAACAAATTCTCGATAGCGCCTTCAACCAATCTGGTTCTGTCTGTATCTTCTATTCTTAAAACGAATTGTCCTTTGTTTTTACTGGCATAAAGAAAATTGTACAACGCGGTTCTCAAACTACCAATATGCACGTAACCTGTAGGGCTTGGCGCAAATCTGACTCTAATATTCATCTATTCCTCCAAATAAAATAATTTACTAAGTTTTAACATAATGCACATATCATTATATAATAGTAACTCCTCAGTATCAAGATTTGTATTTTGCATGCCGATAAACAACCAGAGACGCTCACGCGTCTCTTCAATCAATGATCTCAATATTGTCAAGCTGGTTCTTGACCGAAGCTCTGAGATTTTGCAGATACTCTTTTCTCAGTTGTTGCTGTTCCTGTTTCTCTTGTTGAGAAAGCTCTTCTGTTTTCGACTTTCTGGCAAGATAATTTATTCTTTCTATTTTTTCCTGTGATAACATGCTTCACCTCTTGTTTGAAAAATGATAAGTTTTCAAGGGTTGATAAACTCTTTTCCCACCTGACTGAACACTTTTGAACAGAGTTGCCGATTTAATGCTCAGCTGGTATTCTAAAAGATCCTTCAATCTTTCATTTAGTTCAAATAGAGAACTTTCAAAGAAAATATCTCTCCCTATGGTAATATGCGGAATATATGCTTTGGTTTCTTTTTTCAAGCCAATGCCAGCCAGATTATGGTCAATTGCATTATGGAGAAACACCAGATATTTAATATCTCCCCTCAAGCCTATCCAAGCAACCCGCATGCTTCCCTTCCCTCGAAAAAACGCCAGATTGTCAAATTGGAACATCATAGGCTTGACATTCAATTCTTCAAATGTCTCATCAAGGGTTTTCTCTATTTCAGGAAGGTACTGATCGTCAACCTCTCCGATAAACTTTATGGTTATATGAATATTCCTGTAATAGGGCCATCTTCCTTTTTCAGCACTTTTTTTCAATACATTTTGTATATCTGAAATCTTTCTGACAGTGCTTTCGTCAAAATCGTATGCGATAAACAGTCTCATTTTAAACTAAGGTCTTGACGCTGTTTCTCTTAATAAAGCTATAAGGCAGCTCAATTTTTGTTTCAGCGTTTTTATCTCCTTCGATTTTCTTTATCAGTGTTCTCACTGTTACGGCTCCCACATCATAGAAGGGTTCAGATATTGTGGTTAAGGTTGGTCTGACATGCTGACTCTCCTTATAGTCTCCATAGCCGACAACTGAGATATCATCAGGCACCTTGTATCCCTCATCAAATAGATGGTTAATCAGTCCAATAGCCAGCTCATCGTTGGCGCAGAAAACAGCGGTAATGCTTCCTAAATCTTTCATTACTTCTGTCGCCATGGCATAACCGTCATTGTATCTTCTTCCCTCAGCCACATAGACTTTTGAAAAATCAATATTGTTCTCTTTCAACATATCTTTGTATCCTCTGATTTTATCATGTTCATGGGTTGAGCTTTCGCCAAAATCAGATAAAAAAGCAATCTTTGTATGTCCTTCGCCTATAAGGTAGTTGGTCATTTCGGCAGCTGCGAGGTAACTGTTTATACTGATATAATCGATAGAATCATTCTTTATGTCTCTGGTGAAATACATGGAATGCTTGGTGTTTTTCTTGACAGCTTCAATAATTTCATCGTCAAAATGATATCCAATCAATATAATGCCCTCTGCCTGCTTTCTATTTAATAGTGATAAGTGGTTCATCTGAGCTTCCTTGTCATAATAGGAACCACATAGCAGGATATCATAATTATACATTCTTCCTACTTCTTCAATCCCCTTGACCATTTCAGCTATGTATGAATTCGACAAGTCATTGACTATTACACCAACAAGATAGGATCGTCTCGTCACAAGGCTTCTGGCAACTTCATTGGGTTTATAACCTGTTTCCTCTATTACTTCAAGCACCTTTTTGCGCACTTCAGGGCTTACTGGCTTAGAATCATTTATGACTCTAGACACAGTTGAGATAGATACACCGGACAAACGTGCAACGTCTTTAATCGTTATCATGACAACCTCTTTTCAAAATAATAAATTATTTTCCCGTTTTCCTATATTATACATTTTTCTGAATTATTTTCAAGGATTATTCTTTTTATCACACTTAATAATGTTCTTGTTATTGCTTCAGCATTGTTATAGAATAAATCAGGGTGAATATTATGGAAAACGAGCAATTATCGCTTTTTAAGCTATGTCAGTTCAACAAGCAGCCAGATAGAAGCATACCGGACAAAATTCATTTGACCGGCAAGCAAAGATGGTGTCCTTATTGCTCCAATAAGGTCATATTTGTGAGGGATAAAAAACTCGGTGTTAAAAAATGTCCAGTCTGCAACATCACAGAAAAGGATTACTGGGTGAAAAGAGTCAACAAAATACTCTAACTGCTAACCGAGACGGCTTTCAATCAGTTTGCTCAAATCTAACGCCTTCTGTCTGATTTCAAACTCATTTTCGCCTTCGATCATAACTCTTACCAGGGGTTCTGTTCCAGATGGTCTAATCAATACTCTGCCTTTGCCCTCAAACTCCGATTCCAATCCGATAATAGACTGACTTATAATCATATCTTCAAGATACAGCTTCTTATTCTCATTTTTGACTCTTGCATTTACCAATACCTGTGGATAATCATACATGATGGATGACAAATCCGCCAATGTTTTCTTCTGTTCAACAACTGCCGATATAAGTTGCACCGCAGTTAAAAGCCCATCACCGGTAGTATTGTAATCCTGGAATATGATATGTCCTGACTGCTCACCTCCGAGATTGTAGCCACAACGTTTCATTTCCTCCAATACATATCTATCGCCAACTTGGGTCTTCACAAATGCGATGTTCTTCTCTTTTAGACATATATCCAACCCCATATTGCTCATAACAGTTCCAACGATGGTGTTGTTTTTCAATTTGCCAGCTTTTTTCATATAATCGCCACAAATAGCCATGATATGGTCGCCATCAACAGTTTTTCCGTTGTGATCCACAGCTATGAGTCTATCCGCGTCCCCATCAAAAGATAGCCCTATGTCAGCACCAGTATCCTTCACAAGATTCTGAACCGCCTCGGGATGCGTGGATCCGCAATTGACATTGATATTGATGCCATTAGGCTTGTTGTTGATCACAAAGACTTGGGCGCCCAAT
This sequence comes from Clostridiales bacterium, assembly GCA_003446975.1. Classification (GTDB taxonomy): domain Bacteria; phylum Bacillota; class Clostridia; order Tissierellales; family Dethiosulfatibacteraceae; genus 38-11. The sequence continues at coordinate 3,205 of DMAP01000247.1, forward strand.
GCTTTCAAAGCTTCCGGCGCAACTTCATAAGCAGCGCCATTGGCGCAATCCATCGCTATCTTCAACCCCGAAAAATCTGATTCTGTGGTTCTCATAATACAATCCAAGTAGATGCCCATTGGATACTCCAGATGGATTTTTCGTCCTATAGCACCATCTGTAGGAAAGTACTGGATATCCCTACCATCTAATATCACATTTTCAATTTCTTCCTCTAGTTCATCTGAAAGCTTGTAGCCAGCCGCATCAAACAGTTTGATGCCATTGTAGGTATAAGGATTGTGTGATGCTGATATCATTACGCCACCATCTGCATCCAATTCCCTAATCAGGCATGCTATGGCAGGCGTCGGTAAAACACCGGCATATAACACATCCACACCCGCGGAACACAAGCCTGCCGCCACAGCTCCCTCCAACATATCGCATGAGATTCTAGTATCCATACCGATCACTATTCTAGGTTTCTTCTTGCCTCTCGTGACATGGTACCCACCAACTCTTCCTATCATATAAGCCAGATTCCCCGTCAGCTCCTTATTGGCGATGCCTCTGACGCCATCTGTTCCAAATAATCTACCCAATGTTCTCCTCCTGTAAACTTCATTCTATTATAGTAACATATTTTTTAACTCTCAAAAAGTGCATTCCATCTTGTACATGCATTTTTTAGCTAGTGATTGGAAATTCGACTATAAAGGTGGTTCCTTCTTCGATTTTGCTTTCAACGGCTATCTTTCCCTTGTGATTGTCCGAAATCCATTTTGCAATGCTAAGCCCCAGACCTGTTCCTCCGTTTTCTCTATGTCTTGCTTTGTCCGCGCGATAAAACCTGTCGAATACTCTTTCCGCATCTCTTTGAGACATTCCCATGCCACTGTCAGATATCTTGAAAACAGCGCAGTCGTTTATCGCTTTAAGTGTTATTTCTATTTTACCATCTCTATTGGTGTATTTGATCGCATTGTCTATAAAGATGGTAATCAGTTGGGCTATTCTCAAGCTATCTCCCATGATAAAAACATCCTCATCAATATTGATGTTTAATTCCAGATTATTATCCTTCAGTTTTACTCTGAATCGGTCAATTACACTCATGCAAATATCAGAGAAATTGATCTTTTCTCTCATTACTCTAATCTGATCAGCATCTATCTGTGCAAGTGTCAGTAGCTCTTCAACCAGTTTAGTCATCATTTGGGTTTCTGTATATGCATTGTTCAACCACATTTCATTGTCGTTGATTGATCCCTCCTGGTCACTCAATGCTGCATCTAGATTTGTCTGAATGACAGATAGTGGTGTTCTCAACTCGTGTGAAGCGTCTGCTACAAACTCCTTTTGTCTTTGCCAAGCTTTTTTTACAGGACTAATGCTCAAACCAGCAAGAAACCATGAGACGATAGTTAGAACAAAAGCACTCATTAGCGATGCCGCGGTTAGGATTTTTTTAAGGTGATTCAGAATAAAAAATTCCATCGTAATATCCTGATATAGCTGAAGAACTCCCATTTTCCCAGCATTTCTAAAGAATTTTGTGTAGATCCTGTAATCAATGTTGTCTATATTGTCGATTACAANNCGATTACAAAGCTGTAATCTTGATTCTTGTAGGCATTAAGGACATACTTTTCAAATCTTTCAAATGAAATATCACCGTTGTTCCTCACATAAATCATATCAAGACTTTGATCATAGATAGCATAGCTCAATTTTAACTTGCTGTCATTGAAAACCAAGCTTTGTCTGAATCTTTCAAAAAAGTCAGGTCTGTCATTGATGTTTGGAAAACCGAAATAATCTTGTCCCATGTTGTTGCCATAAATGATCTCGTTTGCGGATCTTTCTAGCAGATTCCTGGATGAGGTGTCAATCAGCTTCTTAGTCCCCATATATAATGCCCCTGACAGTATTGATAAAAAAACAATCAGAACCAAAAGAATTGATAAGGTAAACTTGATTCTTAGTTTTCTAAACATTCTATCTCTCCTTGATGATATATCCGACACCTCTGATGGTTTCTATCTTTGTGTTGGTATCTTCCAACCTCTTTCTCAAATGATGGATGTATATCTCTATATTGTTCTCCAACACATCCGATTCAAGTCCCCAGAGACGGTCAACAATCTGATCCCTGGTGAACACCTGACCGGGTCTGCTGATCAGCATTTCCAGCAAATCCCCTTCTTTCTTGGGTATTTTAATATTGTTGCCTAGTATGCTGAGTTCAAAGTTTTTTGGTGAATAGGCAATATCATTGAATTCATATCTTTCATTGATATATTCGGTGCTTTTTCTTCTTCCCAGCGCTCTCACCCTGGCAATAAGTTCTTTGGTGGCAAAGGGTTTCACCAAATAATCATCTGCTCCGGAATCAAGCCCGAGCACCTTGTCGTCCACAGTGTCCTTTGCCGTCAACATGATCACAGGTGTCTTGATGCCTTTCTCCCTGATAATCCGAACAATCTCCAAACCACTGACATTGGGCAGCATGATATCCAAAACAATCACGTCGTAGATATCTTTTTCTGCCAGCATCAATCCTTCTTCTCCATCATTTGCGATTTCGACGTCTATTTTTTGTTTATTGAAGAGAAACTCCAGCGCTTGTGTTAACTTAACCTCATCTTCCACAATTAAAATTTTCACTTTTGACTCCTGCAATTTTATTCATATCTGAGAGCATCCACCGGTTTCAGCTTCGATGCCTTATTGGCGGGGTAAATGCCAAAAAAAACACCAACAAACAACGAGAATAAGAAGGCTACCATGATGACCTGTACACTTGCGCTGATGGGTAGTCCAAAAGCGCCACTTATAACCCGGTTTACCAAGATTCCCAGCATAATACCTATTATACCACCTATTCCACTTATTACCGATGATTCTATTAAAAATTGGAACAAAATATTACTTCTTCTTGCCCCTATTGCTTTTCTGACTCCTATTTCCCTAGTCCTCTCAGATACAGTCACCAGCATGATATTCATGATGCCAATGCCACCGACCAGCAAAGAGATTCCTGCAATACCGCCCAATAGCAGTGTCAAAACACCTGTTACCTCATTCAAAGTCGAAAGCAGCTGCTCCTGATTGAAAATGCGATAGGAATCGGTTCCATAAACGGTCAGCAGATATGCCTCAATGTTATTCTGGGTTTGATCGATCGATTCGGATTCAGTGCCTTGTACAGTAATGCTGGATACAGTGTTGGTTCTGAACTGCCTCATTCCTGTCGTGTAAGGAATCAGCACCATATTGTTGTTGCTCCCGAACAGGGTACTCTCCTTTTCTTCTAAAACACCTATCACCATATATTTAATCCCTGACAAGCTGATGCTTTCACCAATCGGATTGAACTGTCCAAACAGACTTTTCGACAATTCAGAGCCAATCAATACTACTTTGTTTCTATTGTCGATATCCAGAGGATTGATCGATCTGCCCAGCTGAACAGCATAACCATTTATTGCCAGATAGTTTTCATTTACCCCCACGACTGATATGCCCGCTTCATTGTTCAAACCGTATTTCACAGGTGCTGCCCAATTAATATTCGGAGACAAGTAGTGAACCCCCTCCAGCATTGATAATTCTCTAAGATTGTCGTTGCTGAATCTGACGGTCCTGTCAGTCAGTGTAATATTTAGCAAATTGGTTCCCATTCCCTCAATACTCTGGGTGACGCTGGCCGTTGCTCCCTGTCCCATTGAAACCATAACAATCACGGAAAAAACACCAATGATGATACCCAGCATGGTCAGAAATGTTCTCATTTTATTGCCCAGTATGGATTTGATTGACATCTTTAGTGTGTTTTTAAGACTAATATTCAAGCTATTTCACCTTCCTATCTACAATGATGCCATCT
>DMAP01000010.1 GCA_003446975.1 Clostridiales bacterium
ATTTTAGCAGTGACTCTCTTTAATTTTTCTTCATCTTTTATGACACTGATGATAAGCTTGTTATATGGCTTTCTACCATCTATTAATTTTCTCATGCTAGCCAGCATAGGGATATCGATATGATGGTCCAACAAGACCTTCCCAATTCCCTGGCTGTCTATTGTGGTTGCGCCAACCTCCTCTTCATAAAACATTTCATGTAACTCATCTAGTTTATAGATGTCATTTAAAACCAAGAACAATCCATACATAAAGTCTCTCCTTTGTTTTTCTCTAACTTAATTATAGCATATTAGGTTTGTTAAATAAATATCTTTTAGCACCTTGTGTCAATCCATTTCAAAACATCACTAATAACTTGTGACTTTTCTGGTTCATTGAAAATCTCATGATAAAGATTTTTATATATCTTCAAGGTTTTATCCTCTGAAGAGACGCTATGATAGAGTTTTTCCGATGCTGATTTATTTATAATTCTATCCTGCTCGCCATGCAAAATTAGGCAGGGACATTTATAATTATGCCGATCTGCAACCAAAAAGTTGATTCCTTTTATCAAGAACTGATAATAAAATCTAGCTGTCGCTCTATCAAACACTAAATGATCTGACTTATAGCTGCTAACTACCGATTCATCTCTAGATATCAGTGCTGACAAATCATTTCTAATCAAAAGATCAGGATAAACCAGATTGGCGAGTTTGATCAAGATACCTTTTAATCCTTGTATCTCAGGATTATAATCTGTTGCCGCTCCAGACAAGATCTGTCCACTTAACTTATCATAATGTCTTAGTCCGTATAGAAAAGCGATGAATCCACCCATACTATGCCCTATCATAAATAGTGGGACATTCGGATTTTCTTTCAAGGCTTTTTCGACTACCATATCAGTGTCGAGGATATAGTCGTTGAAATCATTGACATGACCTATTTTCCCTTCGCTCTTTCCGTGTCCTCTATTATCAAATTGATAAACTGTAAAGTTGGAGTTTAAAAGATTTTCATTCAGAAAGTCATACCTTCCAAGATGTTCTGCGAAACCGTGAACGATTACCACCACTGCCTTGTTATCACTTGCTACGCTCTTCACACCGTAAAGATTAATCCGGTCTGAAGTCTCTATTTTGAACATTTCTTTCTGATTCAATCGGTATACCCCCTTTAACATGAATTCATGTTATTTATCAGTGAATACTGTTATTGCCGCGGTAAGTGGAATGGATAATATTATTCCAATGCTACCTGCTACCGCTCGAATAATCTCAGTTGCTATGATATCAAGATTAATAATTTCAAGAAAGGAAATATCGTAGGCTGTGAATATGATTAAAATTGGAATTGAAGCACCGGTATAGGCCAATATTAATGTATTGCTCATTGTTCCCATAATATCCCTTCCAACATTCATTCCAGAATTGAAAAGATCTCTTTTCGAGATGTCGTTCTTAATCATCTTTATCTCATGCATCGATGAAGCTATAGACATACTGACATCCATTACCGCACCTAAGGTTCCTATCAATATCCCTGCAAACAGAATCCCCTTCAAGTTAAGACTTATATCACCAGGAATGTACATAAGCATGACAGCCTCTTCTGAGTTTAAGCCTGTCAGTTTTGATAGTGTTCCAATGACATAAGCTATTCCTGCAGCCATAAAAACGCCTGATAGCGTTCCTAATATTGCTGATAAGCTTTTTCTACTGAATCCTGAGACTATTGTCAAAGTCAACACGGTAATAACAATGCTGCCAATAACTGATATCATTATTGGACTGATACCTTTTATGATTGCCGGCACAATTACCTTCAGTATTACCAACAAAGTAATGGATAAGGTGATAACTGATTTAAGGCCTTTCATTCTTCCTATTGACAGTAGCAACAGAATAAAAATCAGAATAATTATTATCTCATAGAAGTCTCTAGAAAAACCTGATATATAAACCTGCATTTGGTCACTGGTTGTGTCAAGTACTAGCAGTATCTTGTCACCTTCTTCAACCCTGATGTTGTAATACTCATTGCTCCCCAAGTTGTTTTCAACAAGAAATTCTCTTCCTTCAAACTCTCCAGTTAATACTCTTACTTTCACTATTTGTTGTTCCTGAATCAACGAACCCTGTTCTGCGTTCAGATCATCAGGCTTCAGATGTGTCACAATTTGAACGACTTCACCCTTGACTGTCGTAAGGCCTTCCACGCCACCGGTATTGGCATATGCTAAGACAGATGACAGGCATAAAAATATAAGCACCAGTAGTATAAGTTTCTTTTTCATCTATCAATCCATTTCGATTGATTCGTTGAAATCAATCACAATAACTTCAGAATCCTTTACTCTTTTCTTGAACTCCTCAGGATCGGCATCTACAATAGGAAATGTCTTGTAATGAATTGGCACAACCGCTTTAGGCTTTATGAACTTAACCGCTTTGACCGCGTCATTAACATCCATCGTAAAATTACCCCCGATTGGAAGGAATGCAAGATCTATATGCTCATCTTCCAAAAGCTTCATGTCGTAGGTCAGCCCTGTATCTCCTGCATGATAAATCTTATTGTTGTTTACCTCTATGATAAAACCTCCCGGATTGCCTCCCTCAATCATACGTCCATCTTCAGTTATACCTGATCCATGGATTGCATTGGTCATCTTCACAACACCGAAATCAAATTTCGTCCTTCCTCCAAGGTGCATAGAATGAACTCTATGTAATCCTTTGGAAGTCAGATATGCCGAAATCTCATGATTGGTTATAACCAAAGCACCAGTTTTTTTTGCAAGTGCTACTGTATCTCCAATATGATCACCGTGTCCGTGGGTTATAAATATATGGCTAAGTTCATTGATATCATCCACCGTGATATTACATAACCCATTTCCGGTTATAAAAGGATCAATAATGCCTTTAAACTCCTTATCCTCCATCATTACGACGGAATGTCCATAGTATGTAATTTTCAAAATATTACCTCCCTTACAATCTTGTTATAATAATACTACATCTTAGGCTTGTTTATCAATCTAAAGTAGTAATATCACAAAGTATCACATCTTATAGTAAATATGATATCACAGTTTTCATTTTTAATCGGGAATTAATCTTTAATTAATTGATTTATTGGATTTATTTGGTATAATGTAGTGATTAATGAAATTAGCGATTAATCACGGAGGTTACCATGAAACTGCTATATAATGTGGGACTTGATATTGGTTCGACAACGGTAAAAATAGTAGTGGTTGACAGCAACT
>DMAP01000201.1 GCA_003446975.1 Clostridiales bacterium
CCAGCATTTTTCTTTGAAAGATCAGCAAATTTCTTTATTAGGTATTCATAGCTGTCGCCCATCACATCGGCAGAATAGTTATTATTGCCTACTTTTATCTTCGACATATGCTCTACCAGATCTTTTAAGCGTCCATCAGAGAGTTTGTTTTTATCAGTCCAGGTCGCATCATCAAAACTACTGAAAACGCCATATAATGTATCTGGGTTAGCTCGTTCAATTTCAACCATTGCAGAAACGATAGCTGAACCAACCTTTTCACTTTTTTCCCGTACGTCGTTCCAGTGACAACCATCAGGTATTATAAAGCGGTGGTTCTCGGGGAAACTTGCATATTCTTCATCTCCGCCAGAATCCTCAAGTGCCTTTGCAGTTTCTTCATCGTACACATCTGATAAGCGCTTGTAGAATAATAATGGGGTTACATAACTTTTATATTCATCCTGGTTTATGGGCCCCCGTAGTATGTTGCAAGCTTCAAAAAGATGTGCAAATAAACTTTGGCTTGTGGTCTTCTCGTTAATTGTTAAGCTACTTTCGTAATCTTCATCGGCAGCATCAAAAGCAGAAGATATCATTTTTTCTCTTGAGCTTGTTTCGACTTTCTTTCCTCTTGACAATTTTTTTACAGCAATTGAAATATCCCCGTTTGATTTCTCGAGTTGTGGGGCATATATGTTTTCAAACTCCATCAGTATTTTCAAAAGTCTCTCGTCCAAGAATGTTAGAGCATGTTTTCTTATAGCAGTAGGTATGCCATAATATGCTTCAGCGATGCCTCCCGTGATAGCCGCCAATGTGTCACTATCGCCACCGATAGAGATAGCGTTTCGAATAGCATCCTCAAATCCATTGGATTCTAGGAAGGCCATAATAGCCTGTGGTACGGTTTCTTGGCAGGTCTCATTAAAATGATAATTCTCTCGGATGGCATCCAGTGTGAAGTTCATTGGGTAGTAATGTTCATTGATATAATCTCTGATTTCTAAAATGTTCTTTCCTTCCCGGGCTAGATAAATTGCCGTTGCAGTAGCCTCTGCACCTTTTAGGCCCTCTGGGTGGTTATGAGAGATCTCGGTAACCTTTTTTGAAAGTTGCCTTGCTTCTTCCAAAGAAGTTGCTGCAAAACCACAGGCGCTTACACGCATGGCAGCACCGTTGCCGAAACTATTATAGGGCAGGGGGGTATCAGAATATATCCAGCTACGGAACATCCCACCATATCCACAGTCTGGATATGGCCTTCCTAAATCCTGCATACACCGGATTGCTAATTTGCTAAGTTTATCTAAATCTTTTCCGCTATCAATAATCGCCTTAGCTACCGAAAGAGACATAATACTGTCATCCGTAATAGCGCATTTATATGTTAAAAATTCAAATTCTTTTGTCTTTATATTGTTCCATTCAAAGCGTGAACCGACAATATCACCAATTATTGCTCCAAGCATTTTTGCACCTCTCATAGTATGTTTTTTTAAATAATATAAATAAATAATATCACGGTCTCGGTACCATTATCTGTACCCCATTATGTCTTATCTGGGTTTGGTGTATCATCAGATTTCACAATTTCCATTATGTCTGAAATATCGCAGTCGAGAGCATTACATATTTTAACAAGGATATCTGTATTGACATTCACGTTTTTCCCGAGTTTAGCCATTGAAGCTGTGCTTATACCAGAGGCTTCACGAAGATCCTTTTTTTTCATATCTTTATCGATTAGTAGCTTCCATAATTTTTTATAACTCACGACCATAAAATTCACCTCGCTATCGCTGTTATCAAAATAGTATCACAAATTACTCAATAGCGCAAAATAAATTTGCGAACGTGAAATATTTATTCGATATTTTGATTGTTATTTTGCTAGTGTGCTGTTATAATTTTATTTAAGGTGATGATATGATTTTTATAAGTGGTATACATAGTGTTGGAAAATCTTATTTCTGTGAACAGGTCAAGAGCAAATTAGGACTCAATGCCTATTCTGCAAGTACTTTAATTTCTGAACTTAAGCATGAATTATTCAAGAAAGATAAACTGATTGCCGATATTGATGGAAATCAGGGTTATTTGCTGGCTGCAGTTAAAAAGTTGGATGATATAGAGAATAACTATCTTCTTGATGGGCACCTATGTTTATTGAATGCACAAGGAAATGTTCAAAGGATAAGCCTGCAGACCTTTATTGATCTTAAGCCTCAAGGCATATTATTGCTAACTGAAATTCCTTCAGTTATTGCAGAACGTCGAAAAATTCGAGATGATATCGAATCTGATATAAGCCAAATAAATATCTTTCAAAATGAAGAAACCGCTTATGCGGAGGAGGTATCTCGGTTGTTGGGAATTCCACTTTATATTTCCAAAGGTGCTGATGATATCGACAAAGCCTTAAAATTTATAGATTCATTTGCAAAGAATTAATAACGTAGATCTAGGAGGATTAGACCATGGCAGGCAAATTCCAACTTAGTAAGTTTTCAGAAATTGATATTAATGACCCGTTTTTTGACCCTCTCAAGAATGACTATCCCGAAGACGAAAGCAATATAGGTTTTATTAAATGGTTCGGAAAAAAGAGTAGAGAAGGAGCCACTGCCCTGGTATTTAACGATGAAACAGGAATGGGTGCCTTTGTATGTTTGAAAGACGAGAACGAACCCCTCATACTTGAGAATGAGGTGCTACCGGCAATCCCCCGTAAAAAAATCAGCACGCTGCGGCTTGCAGAACGATACCGAGGACAAAGGCTGGGAGAAGGTTCTATTGGTTTGGCTCTTTGGAACTGGCAAAAATCCAAGCAAAAGGAAATTTATGTAACAGTGTTCGAGAAGCACGAGATTCTCATAGAATTGCTTGAAAAATTTGGTTTTGAGATGGCAGGATATAACGAGAACGGAGAATGTGTTTATTTAAAGAGCAGAGAGAACATAGACTATAGTGATCCATATAAGTCTTTCCCTTTTATCAACCCTGAGTTCGAAAAAGCCGGCTATCTGCTTGTAAACGATGTGTATCACGATACACTTTTCCCATACTCAGAACTGGCTCATACATTTCAAGAGCAAGTTGCTTTGCAGGTTTCAAATGGTATCTCTAAGATCTATGTGGGGGCACAATACACTAGGCCGCATTACCAAGTAGGGGAGCCGTTATTCATCTATCGAATACATACAAAGGAAGATGGACAATCAAAGAGATATAAATCATGTCTTACTTCATATGGTGTTGTTACAGATGTGATAATGGTGAAAACAAACAACCGTGCCCTGATGACTTTTGAGGAATTATGTGAGAGAATAGGTAATAAGTCTGTTTTTGATGAAAGAGAGCTACGAACTAAGTACGACAATGACAAGCATATGGTCGTTATCGAATTATTGTATTATGGGTATTTCGGTGCAGGCCACAATATTAATAATGCATGGCTCAGCGATAATGGCTATTTTGATGGTCGTTATCCTGCATTAATTATGGTTTCGCCAGATCAATTTAAAGGTATTCTAGAAGAGGGTGATGTAGATGTCTCAAATGTTATTATCGATTAATCCAGAGCATGTTGAAAACATACTGCTCGGTACCAAGAAGTTTGAATTTCGCAAAGTGCGTTGTAGATCAGAAGTGAATACTATTATTATTTACGCAACATCTCCTGTAATGCAGGTGGTTGCAGAGGCAGAGATAATTGGGGTAATCGAAGATGATCCTCATTCTGTATGGATGTTGACTTCTGAACACGCGGGGATAAGTAAGGGCTTCTTTGATCGTTACTTTGAAGGGAAAAACAAGGCTGTGGCATATCGCCTGGGGAAGGTCGAAAGATATGCGGACCCGAGGCCTTTATCGGACTATGGAATAAACTTCGCGCCCCAATCTTTCGTGTATGTATAAATAGGATACTGTAAAATGGGTGTAGGCTATGCCGCAATAATATGCGGCATAGCTTTTTTCTTTTTTTATTTGACAAAGAAAAGCTTCTGGTATATAATAATCGCAGATAAGCGAAGTAGCGGACTAGCTGTACAGCTTGAAAGATTAAATGCGACTAGCTCATCAAGAAAAAGGAGGAATAAAAAATGGCAGGTGAATTTGGAGCGTTAATTGACGCAAAAAGAAGAGGAAGAGGACCTGATGGGAAGGATATCATGCTCAAGGATATCGCTGAAGCTATGGGGAAGACAGCAACGTATTTATCTGATATCATCAAAGGCCGTCGTAATCCACCAGAGATGGAATTAATGGAGAAAATGGCAGCGATATTACGTCTTGATGATGAAGAAAAAGCTGAGATGTACGACTTGGCAGGTCGAGATCGAAACGAGGTATCGCCAGATCTACCGGAGTATATTATGGATGATGATTTACCTCATGCTAGAACTGCATTAAGGAAGGCAAAAGAGAAAGGTCTCGGTGACGATTTTTGGAAAAAAGTTTATGACTCTATCGAAGATGACAAGGAGTAGATATCTATGGGACAAAGTAAACCGTCTGATTTAGATAGACTGATTGACAAGACGTGCTACAATGCCATACAGGATGCATTATCACAATTTATTGAAGATAGACCCGGTGAACTTGAGCTAAGTGGGGTATCCAATTTTGTGGAGGAACCCGAAGGTGCAGCACTGATAGAAATGGAGCTTATCAGATGCAGCAACGTGGTGATGGATGACGACGAGATAAATTTTGATGCCATTGTAAGCTGTGAAATCGAAATTGAAGAAACTGTTCGTCGCAATCGTGAAAGCGATGGTGTCAGGCAGTGGTTCAATGTTCACTGCAGAGCCGTTCTCGATGGGACATTAAAGAGTTTTCGCATTATGCAAATTGAAGTATACTCAAGATAAGGAGGTGAAAGGATGGCGTTAAAAGCTACGGGAAATCTAGTGCCAATAATTTACAAGGAGGAATTTGATGATGAAGCGACTGCTTTTCTTAAGAAATATTATCCGGAAGCCTTGGTGACACCTATTACCGTACCAATTCTTGAAATTGCGAAGGAGGGAATGAGACTTACTGTCATGTCTCGAAACCTTACGGAGGATCTCAGTACCTTTGGGCAGATGTGTTTTACTGAGGGACTTGCAGAAATCTATGACAAGGATGAGGACGAATATCGGGAGATTTCAATCAAGGGGGGCACCATGATAATCGATCCGGATACTTTTTTCCAACGCAACATCGGGTGCATGAATAATACCATTGCGCATGAATGCTTTCACTGGCATAGGCATCGTAATTATCATTTTATGCAAAACCTTCTGGAAGGAAAACAATCGGTGGCTTGTCGCTGTCCGGTAGAGGCTAAAGATGAACGATTTAAAGAAAAGTGGACAGACGAAGATTGGATGGAGTGGCAAGCAAGTGGAATAGCTCCTAAGATACTGTTACCAAAAGAGACTTTTGGTTTGAAGGTTGATCAGTTTCTCAAGGAAAGTAAAAAAAATCCATTTATCGCAGCTGAACTGATGTCACCCAAACAATGGGTCATCGATCAATTAGCCGATTTTTACAAGGTTTCGAAAATATCTGTAAGAATAAGGCTGGATGAGTTAGGTATCTGCCGCGAATGACAGATGGGCAGTACCTTTTTTTACTCAAATAATACGCTAAAAAGCTTTACGGCTTCATAGCGTTATGACGGGCAAAAAACAAGGAGAGGTGAGGGGTAAAATATCTTTTAAAGCGCATTTTTTTGAGTGCAAACATCGCTAAAAAGCGGATAAGCTTTATTTAGAAATAACTAGTGGAAGGAGGTGACATCCATGGCCAAAGCAAACGTAAAACAAACTTCAAAGTCTGTAGCAAGTAAGGCCTCCTCATTGCTAAGAGATGGCAGGACGGGAGCGAAAACAAAGTCAGTTGCAGCAAGTGCATTATCACAGACAAAAGTAACAACCAAAAAGAAATAACTAACTTAGCTGATTTTTAGTGAGAGGAGGTGCCTATGGAGGAAATCGTAAAATGTCCTGTGTGTGCTAAACGAATCTTCGATCTTGTTTGGAGCGATAGAACTATCGTAAAAATCAAGTGCCCTCATTGCAGAAATATTGTTAGCATTGAGCGCTAAAAAAATATAAACAGAACCCATATCAGAACAAATTTATACCGTGCAACGGAGCCGAGTGCGAGCTACTAAATGGCCGGATGATTTACGAAACACAAATTCGTAACCATCCGGTTTTTTGTATTTCGT
>DMAP01000152.1 GCA_003446975.1 Clostridiales bacterium
ATAACGGTTTCTAAGGTTCAGATGGTGCTTTAAACTCCACCTGAACTCAAGAATTCTGTTGATTTTTAAATAAACTTATTAGATGACAATACTCCAAAATCGGTTTAAAATGTTTATAATACAAAATCAATATCAGAAGCTCAGGAGGTTAAGATGCACATTGAACAAACAACTTATGAAAGAAATGAAGCAATGATTGAAAATTATGTATTGAGAAATATGATTACAGTGGACTCTTTCTGGGAAAAACATATACTAGAAAGTAACCATTATGTAGTTATTGATAAAGGAAGTATTATTGGATATTTTTCAATATTCAAGAAACACACCATTACATCGTTCTATTTAGATGATGAATACATACAACATGGAAAATCAATATTTGAAAAAATCAAGCATTATGAACAAGTGACCAATGCATTGGTTTCAACCGGAGATGAATTTTTGATTAGTCACTGCGTGGATAATTATCAGAGACTGGAAAAGCAGGCGTATTTCTCAATATACAGAAAAAAAGCGCCTGAAGGTTTTCAAAGAAGAAATCTCGAGCTTGTACGCTTGCGAACGAATGAAGATATGGAACTGTTAAAGCTTGCTGGTGATTTTTTTGCTGAAGATCCTATTGAGGATATCCTGGAAGAAGAAACATATTATAGAATCTACAAAGTATTGGAGAATGATCAACTGATTGGATTTGGGATTGTTGAGACAGGCCGAGTAATCAAGTCCATCGCCAGTATCGGTATGTATGTTATGGAAGAAAAAAGACAACAGGGCTATGCAAAAAATATTCTAAACCATCTTAAAGAGTTGGTAGAATCAGAAGGATTAAAATGTAGGTCTGGCTGTTGGTATTACAATCATAATTCATTAAAAAGCATGGAAAGTGCGGGAGCGTTTTCTAAAACAAGACTTCTTAGGTTTTACTTTTAGTCATATGTTTAGATTTAGCAATTCAAGTCAAGAAAATAAAACTAGATACTGATATCCTTAAGGATGGAGGTGAGAACATGGAACGGTGGGAAGTAATAAATGCAGTTCAACGTATGCAAAATTATATTCATGAGAACATCAATTCTCTAATAACGCTTCGTGACCTTGCAAAGTCAGCGGGTTATTCCCAATGGCATGCGGCTAGACTATTCAAAGAATTTACAGGCAAGTCACCATTTGAGTATATAAGAGTGCTTAGATTAAGCAAAGCAGCCGTACAACTCAGAGAAGGTAATTCTAAAATTATAGATGTCGCTTTTGACTATGTGTTTGATTCCCATGAAGGCTTCACAAGGGCGTTCTATAAGCAATTTGGGATTTGTCCTAAAAAGTATAGTGATAACCCCAAGCCTATTCAACTATTCATGCCTCATCGTGTTCGTGATCATTATCTTACAATTCATAAAGGAGAGATTGAAATGTCTGAGAAAAAAAGTACAAATACAGTCTTTGTTCAAGTTGTAGAAAGACCAGCTAGAAAACTGATTTTGAAAAGAGGAGTAAAAGCAACTCACTATTTTGAATATTGTGATGAAGTTGGATGTGATGTGTGGGCAATACTATCGAGCATCAAGGAAGCAATGTACGAACCAGCAGGCATGTGGCTCCCGGGTAATCTTATTAAGCCCGGAACATCAGAATACGTACAAGGAGTAGAAGTATCAGAGCATTACTCGGGAGAAATTCCAGACGGTTTTGAAATGATTGATTTGCCAGCCTGTAAAATGATGGTGTTTCAAGGTGAACCCTTCGATGACGAAAATTTCGGGGAAGCCATTGCGGATTTGTGGGATGTTATGGAAAAATATAATCCGCAGACTTATGGTTTTGAATGGGCAGATGAAGAGGCACCCAGATTCCAGCTTGAACCACAAGGATATAGAGGTTATATAGAAGCAAGACCGGTCAAGTTACTGAACCTTTAGAAATAAAAAGAAAAAAACGCCAAAGAATAAATCTGTACCTAAAGCTGCAGTTATATCTTTGGCGTTTTTTATTTAAGTTTTTTTACTTTAATTAGATGAATTATTGTTTGACGTTCAATATAATGATAAAATATAGGTCAAACATGATCATAAGAGTACATATCAAGAAAATCAGTGATTAGAAATAATGAAAGCAATAGGAGAGGTTATTGTTTCGAGAGAAAGGAGATGAAGATGAGAATTTTGAAAATAATTGGCATCGGTTTAATCATTTTGCTGGTCTTAGTCGGCATTTTCCTAATTGCCTCTATGATTAATCATAGGAATCAATTAAAAAAGGAAGCTAAAATGTATCCGCCACCTGGCAACATGGTTAATGTAAACAACAAAACTTTACATGTTTTTAAAGAAGGCGAGGGAGATGTTACCCTGGTATTTATGTCCGGACATGGTACAAGTAGTCCTATGTTGGATTTCAAACCTTTATGGACGAGGATGGTAGAAGATTACAAGATTGTTGTTGTGGAAAAATCAGGCTATGGTTGGAGCGATGCCTCAAATAGCGCGAGAGATATCGATACGATTCTTGAGGAAACCAGAGAAGCTTTAAACCTATCAGGTGAGAGAGGGCCATTTGTCCTGTTGCCCCATTCCATGTCTGGATTGGAGGCGATTTATTGGGCGCAGAAATACTCTGATGAAGTCACAGCAATCATTGGATTGGATCCCACTACCCCAGATGCGGTTGAAATACTGCCAATGCCTCCAAAGATTCAACTGGATCTCATTTATTTCATATCCAGGATTGGGCTGTCACGATGGATGGCGGAAGCGGATTTGAAAGAAAATCTACCATTATTGAAATCACTTGAGCTGACTGAAGAGGAGAAGCATCAGTATACTGCCTCTTTTTATAGAAGCTCATTGACAAAAGATATGATGAAAGAAGTCAATAATCTCAAGAAAAATGCCCAAGAAGTTGCGACTAAAGGATATCCCAGCAATATACCGATGCTCTTTTTCATTTCAACTGGGCAGGAAAAAGTGGTCAGTGGATGGATAAAATCCTTGACGGATTACTTGGATCACATATCGGTCAGCCAATATGAGGTATTGGATACCGGTCATTACATCCATCACGAAAAAGCGGACGTGATTGCGGATCATATCAAGCAGTTTATCGATGCTATCAGATAAAACTTCTATTAACCAATAGCAGATTGTAATAATCAAATCAGAAGGAGGATTCAGTGGCAAGACAATGGTATGAAAAAATATTTGAAAATTATGCAATAAACTATGACAAGGAAGTTTTCACCCAGGGTACAATTGGAGAATGTGATTTTATCGAGAAGGAGCTAAACTTTGACAAGTCTCTGAAAATCATTGATGTGGGATGTGGTACCGGCAGGCATGCGATTGAGCTCACTAAGAGAGGGTATTCTGTGACAGGTATTGATTTATCAGAATCCCAGCTAAAAAGAGCCAGAGAAAAAGCTGAAAATGA
>DMAP01000153.1 GCA_003446975.1 Clostridiales bacterium
TTTCTTTGTTTAATGTCAAGATAATCGATCAAGTCAAAGGCGCTCATCTTTTTTAGTCTTCCCATGTCGCTTTTTGAAACCTTTTTCAGTTTATATTTGTCCGCAAGATCCAGATAAATAGTGAAGTTTATATCTTCTGTATCCGCTAAGGTACCATCGAAATCAAATATGACAAATTTATATTTCATTCTTTCCCCTCGATTATAGTTGTATATGGCTAGTATACTACAGTTTTGTTTTTTAAATCAAATAATATTGGCATTATTTGTTGATATTAACTATAATAGTATAGAATATAGGATTGGGAGACATAATGAGTAAATATAGAATTAAAGAAATAATTGTTGTAGAAGGGAAAGATGATATATCGGCTGTGAAGTCTGCTGTTGATGCGGAAGTGATTGCAACCAGCGGATTGGGATTAAATCCAAAAATTTTGAGTATGATCAGATCAGCAGCTGAGAAACAAGGTGTAATTGTTTTGACTGATCCTGATTTCCCAGGCAACAAGATTCGTCAAATGCTCGATAGCGAAATAAAAAACCTCAAGCATGCCCACATATCTAAAGAACGCGCCAAGAAAAACGACAATATCGGTGTGGAAAATGCCACGCCTGATGTGATTATTGATGCTTTAATTAATGCGAAAGCCATCACAGAAAACACTTCAGATATCTTCAGTGAAAAAGATTTGTATAATAATAGTCTGACCGGAACCTCAAATGCATCGCAGAGAAGGAGATTACTGGCTGAATCTTTGAATATAGGCTTCTGTTCCGCAAAACAGCTATTAAAGAGACTAAATCATTATTCTATCACAAGAGACGAGTTCGAAAAAGTCTTAAAGAAAGTGGATGAAACTTATGAGCGATAGACTTCATATACCAAGAATAACAAAAGATGTGCTGAAAAAATACAATTTTAACTTGACCAAAGGTCTTGGACAGAATTTTTTGGTTGACGGCAATGTCATTGATCATATTATTGGAGCGGCTGAGATAACAGACAATGATTGTATCCTTGAAGTCGGTCCGGGGATAGGCACTTTGACCCAATATTTATGTGAAAAAGCAAAAAAAGTGGTTTCCATAGAAATAGATCGCCAACTGGAAGAGATTCATCACGAAACCTTGCCTTACGCCAACCTTAAGCTTATTTATGCTGATTTCATGAAGGTGGATCTAACTGCTCTTTTTAATGAAAATTTCAAGAATGAGAATGTAAAAGTTGTGGCCAATATTCCCTATTATATAACGACACCTATTGTTATGCGCTTGCTGGAAGAAAAGTTGCCATTGGACTCCATTACTGTGATGGTGCAAAAAGAAGTCGCCAATCGGTTCAGTTCTCCTCCCGGTTCGAAAGACTACGGTGCCATTACTGCTGTTATCCAGTATTATGCTGATCCAAAACTAGCTTTTATTGTCCCAAAGACGGTTTTCATACCCCAACCAAAGGTAGATTCCGCTGTCATAGTGATGGAATTGCACAAAGAACCACCTGTTCATGTGGTTGATGAGGCGATTTTTTTTAAACTTGTAAAAGGAGCTTTTGGTCAGAGAAGAAAGACCCTGGTAAATTCTGTTTCGGGCACCATTCCAGACATCAAAAAAGATGAGCTTCTGTCCATAATAACAAAGCTGGGTTTTAACCCAGCTATTAGAGGTGAAAAATTAAGTATTAATGATTTTGCACTGATTGCCAACGAACTGACCCAATCAGTCAAATCGATTTAGAGATAATAACCATATTCAAATGCTTTAAGATTCTCATCTAAAAATTTTCCAGGTACGCTATTTTTTATAGCTTCAATCCAGAACTTCTCTGATATGTCTGTGTTTTTGGCTAAGATTCCTATCAACAGGATGTTTGCTACCTTATCAGTTCCAATTTCCTTGCTCTTATCGATCGCATTCAAAGCGATTACGCGGTGGTTTTTCTTGAAAACATCTATGATATTTTGCGGATAAGCCTCTTGCTCCGCAATCACAGGAACAAGCGGTATCCGATATTCATTCAATATAGCCAACCCGTTATCCTTTAGGGATGCCTTCCATCTTAAGGCCTCAAGCAGTTCCATCCCCAACAAAATATCAGCATCTGCAATGTCAATATTAGGTGAATGGATTTTTTTTCCTATTTTTACGCTCCCCCAAACTCTGCCACCTCTTTGGGCCAATCCGACCACATCATTGCTCTTAACATCAAAGCCACTACCCATAGCCGCCTCACATATTATTTTGGTGGTGAGGATAAGCCCTTGACCACCCACTCCTGCGATAATGATATTATACTGACTCATTCTGTCCCCTCCTTTGTTCTTTTAATGGCATTGACCGGACAAACCTGAGCACAGACAGAACAACCCACACACATGTCCCCGTTAATGGAAGATTTGAGCTTTTCTATTCCTTCGTATGATTTCATCGCTATCGGTGGACAGTTGGTTTTAACACAGCTCCTGCAACCGATGCATATAGTAGGATCAACGTAAAATGGCGTATCTTTTATTTTGAAATTCAAGGCACATGGTCTAGTCGTAATGACAATGGACAGTCCCTCATGCTTGAGCTCTTCATTGATTGTTTTGGAAGCCTCCTTGTACTTGAACTGATCAACAACCTTTAATCGTTCAAATCCCATGGTCTTAACAATATTTTCAATACTGACATGCATATCGAATTGACTTCCGTATTTTCCTGTCCCAGCATTTGGTTGGCCTCCAGTCATGGCGGTAGTTCCATTATCAAGAATGATAAGGGTCATATTGTAAGACTTATCCAATTGATGAAGCATATTCAGCAAGCTTGGCATGCCTGAATGATAAAAAGTCCCGTCTCCAATCACAGCCACTAAAGGTTCTTTTTTGCCAGCGATTGTATAAGCCTTAGACATCCCCTTCATGATTCCGATACAAGCCCCCATGCTGATGATAGAATTTAAGATGTTAAGAGGTGGCAACACAGCCATTGAATAACAACCTATATCTCCTATGACACTGGATTTTGCCTTTTTCAGGATATCAAACACCGGTCTGTGGGGACATCCAGCACAAAACATTGGAACTCTTCCAACGGTCTCTTCGATTTCAACGGACTTAGAATCGATATCATTTATGATACCCGCTTTTAACAAACCTGCTTTAATATCTTCCACGCCAAGCTCTCCGGAAAAGCTAAAAAATTCTTTGCCGCTGCATTTGATGCCATTTGCTTTCATTTCGTTTTCAATGAAAGGCATCAGTTCCTCGAGGACTAGTACTTTTTTATATTTCTTGGACAGCTCCTTAAGTGTTCTTATTGGCAATGGATACACCATTCCTAGTTTATAGATGCTCACCTCAAGATTTAGTTCTTTAAGATTATGGTACATCAAACCGGATGTAACAATCAAGACATCACTTTTCTCTGTCTCTTCCAATCGATTCACGCTAATCGTATTGGCATAATCGGATAATTTAATCAGACGTTCCTGCATGTCAAATTGCTTCTGGAAAGTGTTTGGTGGTATCATCCCATAGTCTTCCAGTTTTTTTGTGAAACCGGATATGTTATGATCTTCTTTTTCTGATAATTCAACAATACTGCGAGAGTGGCAAACTCTGCTTGTAATTCTCAAAAGCACCGGTGAATTGTAGTCTTCACTTAATTTAAGACCTATTTTGACAAAATCCTTTGCCTCCTGACTATCGCTAGGATCCAGTATTGGCATATTGGCAAATTTGCCAAAAAATCGATTGTCCTGTTCATTTTGGGAACTTAGCATGCCAGGGTCATCCCCGGTAACCAATATAAATCCACCGTTTATGCGGGTCTGCGTGAAGGTCATCAACGGATCCGCACATACATTGACACCAACATGCTTCATGGAAACAAGCGTTCTGGCACCTGTAAATGATGCCCCAATGCCAACCTCCAAAGCGACCTTCTCGTTTACTGAAAATTCAGAATAAATATCTGGGTACTCAGTATTCAGTGTATGCATTATTTCCACAGTAGGCGATCCGGGAAAACTGGCAGCTACCGCACCTCCTGCTTCATAGAACCCTCTAGCTATAGCGGCATTTCCTGATAAAACTTCCTTTTTCTTCAAACTAACACCTCCTCAAATCCAATTATATCACGCAGCTCTAGAATTGGACAACTCTTTGGGAATTAGTTCAATCGATCCTCAAAATTTCGAGAATATCCTTAACGTATTGCTCGCCTTTGCAGACAGCGTGATTTGAATTTGTATAGATGGCGTTCTGGCTCAATATGATATTGTGTTCATAGCTTTCCAGCATGATGTATGCGCATTCATCAATATTCATAACCTGTTCTTCAAGCTTTTCAAACTGTAGATTTTTGATATAATCAATCAATGCTGCTATGATACCAGTGTCGCTAATAATGACTTTTCCCTCATAATTATCCTTAAAATAAAACGCCACCTCGTTTATTGTCTCCTTGTTCAAATTCCAATAAGGATGATAGTCTCCAACGACCTGATCAACTTTCATCACAATCATAATTGGTTCTTTAATATTGTTCACGGTAGCATACCCACGGATTGTCATACTTAAATGTTTATCGTAATGAATGCTTTGAAAATGAAGTTCTCCAGGTTCGATGATTTCGCCGAAGTCATCCACTTTGAAATCCTCATTATAGCTACTGCTGCTTCTTGAAGAAGTGCTCATTTCACTAGGTTCGATAGACTTTTCGGAAGTCTGCCTGATGCTTTCCTCACTAAAATACTTCCATGCGAAATCGTTCAGTATCTGCCCATAGTAACTGCGGCTACTTTGACGTCTATCATTCCCAAGTATGATAAAATCACTCTCCACATTGGGTCTCCAGATTTCCATTATTAGAATTCCTTCATAAAATAACACTTCATCCACCTCTCCAAGTTTGAATATTCTGTAGGTGATATGAGCTGATGTGTTAAGTTTCTGTCTATAGTCATCCATGTTTTCTGATAGTTCTGCCTGATGAACACGAAGTCGGAATGCATCCTTTTCCAAAGCTATTTCCAATCCATTCAAATTGGACGATGCAATATTTTCAATTTGTTTATCTATCTCAGCTTTTAGTTTTCTGTTGTCACTACTAGTATTAAAACCTATGCCCAGAAGTATGGAAACAAGAATCACTAATAATATGATTGCTTTCTTACCCATGCAATACCTCCCAATCAAACCATATCTATTTATGACGAACATTATACCATTCAAGTTCCTTTGCTATCCTTATCATTTAGTTATATAATAAGTTTGTGGGTGAATCAACAGGGTTCTTGGGTTCAGA
>DMAP01000394.1 GCA_003446975.1 Clostridiales bacterium
GGTTCAATTTGTTCCGGAATATTCAGAAGCTTAATTTCACCAACTTCTGTTGTAATAACGTATTGATCTCTATGCCTTTTAATATACGTAGATGTTTCTCTAGAAAATCCATTTCGTTGAAGTGTTATGGATAGCGGATTTGTTGTTCCATACTCTACATATTCATACCAGTCATTTAGGAATGATTCTACGTTATGAAACCTCTTATATTCTGATGAAAATCGCAAGAAGTAATTGGAAATACTGAAGAGAATGACATTTTCAATAACCTGTAGCGTATCAGAAATAACGAGATTCCGATGTCTTAAGGAATCATCATATCTTACTGGTTTCCAGTTATCCCACACACAAGTCTCCGGGTTTTGGCGTTTAAATTCGAGTGCCTCTTTTATAATAAAACTTAGACCTGTCCCTTTTATCCATTGAGATAAAATAACAGCATACCACCTTAACAATCCATGATTTCCTTGTTTGCTTACATGTCCGAGTGTCTGCTTTTCGTATATTTCCCATTTGAAGATCTTACAAAGCTTTTCCAGGAAACTCATTAAATCGTTATAATCAATATTTCCATGTTCATTAAGTTCAGGGTATGTAAGTCCTTTTGCAATTGCTGATGTTAGATTGTCTACCTGATCCGCAGAAATATTGATGTCATCATCTATTCGCTCAGTTTTTGTACTGAACTTTTCAATGATGATAGACTCAATACGCTCATTTAAGAAAGGTTGGAATTGACTCCTTACAAAGCTATCATTGCCTTTAGTTATGTCACGAAGCAGAATAATGGCAAACTTGCGCATAAGAGCGTATTGATTATAATTCTGGCCAGACTGCTTGTGAAATTCTATACTTCCTTCTAATAAAGAGTCAACAATCTGCTGCTTAATGGAATTTGAAAGTTGACTTGCCAAAGATAAACTTTGTTCTGGAACGTCATTCATAATTAAATCCATAAATTCCTTAGGTTTAGTCTTTTCTTCAAGACGAACAAGAAAAACATTACCAAAGAGATTGTACTCAATTCTTCCAACGCGGCCCACTAAGTTTTTAAAATCAACGATAGGCATCTTTGATCGCCCTACTTTATAATGAGTTATAAATAGGTTGTCAGCAGGGAGGTTGACAGCTTCAACCAAAGTACTTGTTGAGAAGATGGTTTGGATCAGCCCTTTACGATAAAGTTCTTCTATCCGCATTCGAATGGTCGAAGGCAAGTATCCAATATGATACGCAACACCTTTGCAGATAATATCGGCCAGATAATAATCACCATGCACTTCATTAGTAATATCCCTAGATAGGTCTAAAAGTTCTTTGTCATTACTTCTAGATTTAGTTTTAGCAAATTCTAGAGCTAGTTCAACTGCCTTATTTGTCGAATGGCAATATACAATATTCTGTGATTCTTTCCCGATATATGATATCAATTGATTAAAGGTAATGGTATCGTTTAACGGCATAAAATCAACAAAATCACCAGTGTAGTTATTGAATAATTTAATATCTTTTTCTGGAAAATCAATCAAAAACTTCATTTGGCTCACGGGTGTAAAAGTAGAGCGAAATTTTTGTTCTGATAACGCATATGAAGAAGGTATGAGATCCAGGTATATTTCTGGATTAGGTATGTTTGGTGATGCAAAAATCATTTTTGGCTTCTTCTCACGTCGACTGAGCATATCCACGACTTTATAATAGAATGGACTTCTACTATCATTAGATGAGATTTTATGTGCCTCATCGACGAAAAGATACTCAATTTCTATCGAAGGATTACTAATCATAAGATATAGCATTCTCTCCGGGGTCATAACCAATATGAAATTGTGTTCTTCTTTAAGAGCTAAAGCTCCCGCAGAAGTAACTATCTTGTAATTATACTCAGCAAGCATTTCTTTTAAATCGTTGATGATGCTGCTAGACACCTCATTAATCAGCGCTTTTGTAGGAACGATAAGGGCATAATTTGCCTTGATTCCTTCAGTAACCTGTTCTTTGATGAACATACGCATGATAAAAGATTTTCCCATTGATGTTGGACCTGAATAACTGAAGTATGAGTCATTGAGATGATCATAGACAGCTTTTTGAGAACGAAAAAACTGGGATTCAGGCGCAGCAGGGATACGCATATAATCCTTACTGAATTCGGTATAAAACTGATCCATTAAAGTTCCATGCTGATGATTGGGAGCCACTAGCGTCATCCCTCTATAGTTTCCCGTATTTGAAAGAACAGAGCCTAAATAAAAATCAATAGTTGGATTTTCAGGATGGATGTTCTTCAGCAGGGCGACTATTTCCTGAGCCATGATTTTATGTCTGTCGGAATTCACTGGGTCATTGGATTTTGATAAGATGTCAGCAAAACGTAATGCATCCTCAATATCAATAGATTTATAGCTATCACTATTTGGACCCAATAGACGAACCGAATAGTTATATAAAATACTTTCGTATAATTCATGCAAATAGGGGTTTGAATCTATCTCCCTGAAAATTGTATGTCCTAATTTAATCCCATCTACGTTGTCCATCTTAGAAACCTCCCCCCAAAACAGTATTCATAATGCTTTTCTTTTCTTTATCAGCATCATTAAAAGGTAAAATGTAGAAGTAGAATGAATGCGTACCTAGATTTTCTGCTTTTATTTTATCGGCGATATAAGCAACATGGGCTTTAATATCTGTATCCATTTTTTTCGTAAATTCAGCTCTGAAAGCTGCGGTTGAATAATTATTTGGATCAAGACCAAGTGAATAACCAAGAAACACACCAAACGCCTTATCAACTATGGCGTTCTTTTTTTTGCTCGGAATGATGATTTCTTTAAGAAAATCTGTGGTTTGTGCGTCATAAACTTGAGAGAAAACAGTGCTTTCAACAATCTTCAATTCATTTGATACATTATTCTTTACAGCAAGAATATGATCAAAAGCGTTATCAATGGCATCCTGGAGATCACCGATGACGTTTGATTTTCCAAATATCATTTGATATGAAGGGGTTGGCCCAATATTACCTAGAGGCAATAGATGCACACCGCCGCCATTTTTTGTGTGTTGACTGCCGAACTGGGTTAATTCTATTTTGCTAAAGAGTTTTGGTGCGCTCAGGATTTGCTCTAAAAAAGCATATAGCATGATATCACCAAG
>DMAP01000020.1:0-3109 GCA_003446975.1 Clostridiales bacterium
TGCCAAGATCTGGGTAATTTGTGATAATCATGTTGACATCAGCTTCAATCAAATATTTCATGATGCTCTCACTATTCACAGTATAGGTATTGATGGGCATATTGTGTTTTATTGCATCATTGATGATATTCTTATCTATCATCCTATAATCCGGATGATAGTAGTTACATTTAAGGCTCTTCAGGTAACCCCATGGTTCATGCAGCCTGGCACAAACCAATGCACCTGTTTTTATCCCAGGAGATAATCGCTTAACCTCAAGCAAGGCGCTATGATCGAAGGAAGATATGATGACTTTGTCCTCACGTTGATAAGCATATATCTGCTCCAAAGTGATTCTTTCTATCCCTGGATAATAATACGATCCAGCCTTCAGCTCTATATTAAAGATGAAATCATCAGGAACATTCAGCGACAACACATCACTAAGAGAGGGAATCCTCTCATGATAAAAATCCCTTGAAAACCAGCTACCCGCATCAAGTTTCCTGATTTGGCCGAACGTATAATCTTTCACTTCGCCGATCTTGTCTGTAGTTCTGTCTACCCTTTCATCATGAATGACAACTGGAACATTGTCCTTTGTCAGATGAATGTCGAGTTCAATGCCGTGAGCTCCAATCTTAATTGCTTTTAGGAAGGATGACATTGTGTTTTCCGGCCGATATCCCATAGCGCCTCTGTGTCCTATTATTCTGGTCATAATCCCCCACCCTGTTATTATTGTTTGTTCATAAGATACTGTTCGACAATTTTTCTCATTTCTTTGACAGGCGCATCAATGCCTGTCCATATCTTATAGGCCTCTGCCCCCTGGTTGACAAACATTCCAATGCCTGGCAAGATACAGCACCCATTCTCTTCCGCTTCACGCAGTAATCTTGTCTTAACAGGATTATAAACAATATCCGATACTAGGATACCCTTCCTCAGTAACAAACGCTCTATAGGACTCTCTTCCACATTTGGGAACAAACCTACATTTGTTGTATTTACCACTACATTAATCTGACTTATATATTGAATCAAGACATCAGTATTCAATTCAACTGGAGCGCAACAGAATCTGATGCGGCCATTTATTTCATCACAGAGATCTTTGGCCTTATGGAATGTCCGATTGGCAATCATAATTTTTTTTGCATTTTTGTCAGCAAGGGTCATTGCAATCGCCCTGCAGGCACCACCTGCGCCGATAATCAGGAATTGACTCTCTGAAATTTTGCAATTCGCTTCATTGGTCAATGATGACACAAATCCTTCGCCATCGGTGTTAAATCCTATCATTCTGCTATTCTCAATCTTGACTGTGTTGACAGATCCAATTTTTTTTGCCAATGGATGTATGTCATCCAGATATTGCATAATATCAACTTTCCATGGGATTGTAACATTAAACCCGATAAAATTCATTTTTTTCATGCCAAGGAGAAGATCACAGTAATCTCTGTTCTTAACTTCAATGGGCAAATAGAGACAATTGAGTCCATGCACTTGGAATGCCTTGTTCTGCATCAGAGGTGATAAGCTATGACCCAAAGGGTATCCCAACAAGCCAACTAATCTCGTATTGACATCAATCATGACTTACCACCACCTTTTGAGATGATTTCGATTAATTCTTTTAAAAGTCTAAAATTGATTTGCCCTGGAGCTGAAATCTGGTCCATAGATGCAAATGTGACTTCCGATCCAAAAGCACTTCCCCAGATTCGCGAAACTTTGCCCAACTCTCCCATTGACATGGTTATCATGGGTATTTTAATATTTTCCCATGCCTTCTCAGTTGCTGAAAGCAACTTCAATACATCATTGGATTTGTTAGGCATTAATGCGACCTTTGTAATATCGCCACCCAGTCGCTCACCCTCCATTAATTTTTCCACAATGAACCTCTTGCTTGGTGTTTTGTGAAAATTGTGATACGACAAAATCATTTTTTTATCATACTGTGCAATAAGATTCCTGACACGTGCAATATAATCCACTCCGCTCATCATCTCTATATCCAGAAAATCTATAGCACCTGTGTTCAAGGCCTCTTGAAATATCCTGTATTTGGCGTCATTGTTCAAATTGGATTGTCCACCCTCTGTAATGTCTCTACAAGTGAATATCACCGGAATATTGATGGTCAGAGCCTTAATGCTATTCAAGACACCTATGATCTTATCCAAGTCCTGAAGTTCCTCAAAAAAATCAACCCGCCATTCAATAAGATCGGGATTCAACTCAATAATCTTATTTAAATCCTCAACTATGGTTGGGATATCTTTTGAAACTAAAGGTATGCAAATCCAATAGTTTCCTTTTCCAAATTCTTTTCCCTTAATCTCAAATGACTTTTTCATCCTACTCTCCAATATCCATCAACACATTCATCAACCTATCCACTGTTTCATTGATATCATCATTGTTATTGATGATTATATCGCAATTCTGCTTGTAAAGAAATTCCCGGGTTCTATAGATTTCTTCGATTTTTGTGATATCATCCTTCAGCAATGGTCGGTCATTGCCGTCAATACTCTTTAATATCTTGTCAACGCTTCTGTTCAAAAGAATAATCGTAAAACCATTTTTTTTAAGATTATCGATATTCTCCCTATTCAATACGATTCCTCCACCAGTTGAAAGGATCATGTCGCCCAAGGACATCAGTTCCTTAATTGCTTCTGTTTCAAGATTTCTAAAATAATTTTCGCCTTCTGCTTCAAATATCTGACTGATTGACCTACCTTGCTTATTTTCTATGTACTCGTCGGTACAATAGCACCTTAGACCTGTTTTTTCAGATATGATTCTTGCCAATGTTGTTTTTCCGCTACCCATCATTCCTATAAAAGCTATTTTTTTCATTATAGTCCTTTCGAGAAAATAGTTTATACAATGACCAACAGTGCTAAAGTTCCACTTCTATAAGTAGGAACTCGAGACTGTAGAGTCCTTATTGATACCATTATAAGTCATCCTGCATCAAAAAAACAACAAAAACTAAAGATACAGAAAAAGAGCAGGGCTCTATTGATTACCCTGCTCTTCTTTTCTGGATACTATTTTCTTCATTCTTCTAAGTACTTCTCTTCTGGGCAACCACACCTGACGATCA
>DMAP01000020.1:3133-7112 GCA_003446975.1 Clostridiales bacterium
CCGCCACAGGGATGCTGTTTTTTTAGTTTTACAATATCGCCAACTTCAATTTTTTCAGTCATATAAACCACCTTTATATCATAACCGTGTTTTGACCTGCTGTCATAATAGCAACTATTTCGCACATATTGGAGATCTCTCCTACTGCCAGTTTATCACTCAAATCAAAATAGTTTAGACATGTTCCACATGAAACAATCTCTGTACCTTTTGCAATTAGATGTCCTAGATCATCTAATGACTCTGATCCAACACATGTCAGATGGACACCACTATTCAAAAAAACGATTTTTGAAGGCGGATAATCCATTTGTGTTAAAGTGTAGATAAAGCCCTTCATCAGTATGCTTCCCAACTCATCAGATCCTTTTCCCAAAATATTGCTTCCGATGATATAAACCATTTGATTGGTATTTTGGCGTTCATCTGTATCAATCGAATCCACATCTGTTTTTTTATAGAAAGAAAGCTCAATTTGGTGAGAGTCCTCTTTTATTGCCACTTCGCAATCCAGACTCCTCGCTAGCTTGATCAGATTCAACTTTGCTGTTTGATTATCCACAATTGTTCTTACATGTTCATTACCATCAAGTGCTTTTTTTGTAAGTATAACAGGTTGTGGACATGCAAGCCCTCTCGCATCTATGTTTTTCATTCTCTATAAACCTCCTACTGGCTCAGTATGCCCTTATATGTCAGGTAATTCAATATTAAATTATTCTCATAGAAAACTTCGCTCGATCTGGATTCCAGAATCATCGTAGTAAAACTATTGTCAGGCTTTGACATGGATATGAAAGGAGATGCTATGGCAAAAATGATATAGATCATTACAACACTCTTCAAAATTCCCAATCCGCCTCCAAATATTTTATTGAATGTGCTTAGAATAGGTGCTTTGAACATAGTGTTCAATATATTGGCGACTATCATCAGAATAAAGTACACAATCAGGAACGTAATGGCAAAACTGATAATAAAGATAAAAATGGTTGCAATCCTGTCTGCCAGAGTGTCAATATATTGGGTGACAGCCTCGTTGATGGCATCTTTGAATATAAAGTCATTCAACAGCTTTTGAATATCGAATGGGAGCTTATCAAAACCTTTGAAAATTCCTCCCACATCGACAGTGGACTGGCTTTCGAAAATTTGTGCCAGCCTTTCTGCCACACTTTCCTTCACATACCCAAATGTTCCTGTTGAACTCATAAGAATATCTCGCATCATATATGAGTAGTTGTAGGAAACAAAAAATGACAGAATGAGTCCCGCCAACTCGAATAGACCCATGACAAGGCCTCTCCTAAAGCCGTAAAAAAACGCTGCCAACAATGAAACCGCAATAATCATATCCACAAAATTATATCCCATTTTCCCACCTACTTTATATTTAGATTCATTGATATTATTCCATCAGCAGTATATATCCTAACCACTTTACCATCCAACAATGTGGAATTAATTGTTGTTTGCGAATTGTAGAGAAGATTGATCTTGTCGTCTTTGATATATGAAATGTATCGATTGCCACTCAGTATTAAAAAACCATCGTAAAAGTCCATCTTGTTATAGTTATGTTCCGAATTGATTTTGGCAAGTAATTTCCCATCTTTGTTGATAGTGTGCAAATTGGTTTCGCTTTCACCTTCCAGCACATACAATGCTCCATTGATGAAGCGTAAATCTTTAAGGTTTGTATAGCCTCCGTATTGCCATAAAACAACTCCCTGTGCGTTGAGCTTGTAAATGTTTCTATTGGTGGCCAGATAGATTCCATCATTGCCAGGTTCTAGAAAAATCACTAGTTCATTGACGAATTCTGTTTCCCATAGCTGAAAATAGTCTTTCGTCAGATATTCACTGACAGTACTGATGATAACATTGCCGTCATAATCAAATGAACTGACGATAATAGAGTTGGAATTCATGGATTTCTTCACATTCAATACTCTTTGTGCGTTTTTTTTGATCAGACCAAGAGCGTTATAATTTCTGTCATATACTTCAATGTAATTATTCCTGTAATCCATATCTGATGTCAATACATATAAGGATGTATCCTCAAAGATATTCAAAAGGTTTTTCTGGGATAAGTCGATATCGAAACTCAAGTCGGTGTCGATTATTTGCATCTGTCCATCCTCGGTCATTACAATTGTGTCACTGTTGATAAAGACTTTTTCAATAAATGTCTGAAACTCCTTTTGAGTTATCAGATTTCCCTTATAGTCATAGATGGAGAGATTGTTTTCAGTAAGTTTGTATACAACGCCTTCATCTAGGTATATTTTTGCGTTTCTTAGATCAATGTTCATTATCTCAGAATCTGATAGAAAAACAGTATCCCTGTTCAAATATTTATCAATCACTTCCATGCCGCCTGCGTAATAAACAACGAATACCAACACAATACCCATTAAGAATAATAATAAAAGTACTTTTTTGATCATGAACATCACCTAGTCTATTATAACACATCACATAATGACATGTATTAGATTTGAATTAAATTTCGTATTCAAGACATTATATATAAAATGGGCTTCCAAGTAAATAGAGTCTATATATAAAAAAGGGACCGGTTAAATCCGGTCCCTGGATTAGTTAGATCAAATCATCAAAATCATCTTGATTCTCTATCACATACTGTTTTTTGGCAACGTAATGTGTATGCAGCAGTTTGTGGGATAGATGGCTGTTTGGTTCTTTCAGATAATCCGCATATAGCTTTATAACCTCAGGATTCTTGTGTGATTTCCGGTTGGCCATGATCACGTCTTCCGCATAAAGGGCATTCGCACGATTTACTTTTGGATTTACATCCAGCCTATCCTTAGAAGATACATGGGACTGTCCTCCCCCGTGAACGCATCCACCCGGGCAAGCCATCACTTCAATAAAGTGATAATTCTTTTCTCCAGCTTTAATTGCTTCCAAAACTAAAGCGGCATTTTTTGTGCCATGTGCGACAGCGACATTTACATCGGTTTCCACACCACCGATTGGTAGTCTCAGAGTTGCTTCCTTAACACCTTCAATACCTCTAACAGCTTGGTATTCTATGTTCTCAAGGTCCTCTCCTGTCAATATGTCCGCAACAGTTCTGAGTGCTGCTTCCATAACACCGCCTGTCGCTCCGAAAATAACGCCTGCTCCTGTATACTCTCCAAGCACCTTGTCAAAATCCTCATCAGGCAGTCTTTTGAAATCGATTCTTGCCTGTTTGATCATATTCCCCAACTCTCTGGTTGTTAATGAAAAATCAACATCCCTTATGCCATCAACTTCCATTTCGGGTCTGGCAGCTTCAGATTTTTTTGATGTGCAGGGCATTATAGAAACCACAACCATCTTTTTCGGATCCAAGCCCATTTTTTCAGCATAATATGATTTGGCAATAGCGCCAAACATTTGCTGGGGTGATTTGCATGATGACAGATTCTCAACAAACTCTGGATAGAATATCTCACAATATCTGATCCAACCAGGTGAACACGAAGTAATCATCGGTAGCTTACCGCCGTTTTTGATTCTACCAAGCAGCTCCGTTCCTTCTTCCAATATCGTTAAATCAGCGGTGAAATCTGTATCAAATACATTGTTGAAGCCTAATCTTCTCAACGCCGCAACCATCTTGCCGGTCACTCGGGTTCCCACAGGCATTCCGAACTCCTCGCCTAACGACGCTCTAACCGCTGGAGCGGTTTGAACAATCACATATTTATCAGGATCGTCGATAGCATCCCATACATCATCAATATTGGTTCTTTCTCTTAAAGCCGCCACAGGACATGCTTGTATACACTGACCACAATAAACGCATGGCGCATCTGCCATTGAGTAATCGAAGGCAGGAGCGACTTCTGTATCAAATCCTCTCTTGGTGAAATCCAATATGCCTATGCCTTGGACGTCTTTACAGACACTTATGCATCTGCCACACAGGATGCATTTGCTGGAGTCTCGGACAATTGAG
>DMAP01000196.1 GCA_003446975.1 Clostridiales bacterium
GGCGTTGCAAGCAAATATGCAAATTAAAAATGTGTTGGATGAGATTAAAAAGATAGACATGATTATTTTTGGGATTGGCACTGCAGCTGAAATGAGCAAAAGAAGAGGTTTGACTGATGTCAAAAAAGATGAGTTAAAGGTGAAAAAAGCTTTTGCAGAAGCTTTAGGGTATTACTTTAATAAAGATGGCGCACCGGTTCTTCACAGTGATTCAGTGGGGATAGATCTAAATGATTTGAAAAACATAAGATATGCGATTTGCGTCGCTGCTGGCGCTAACAAGGCGGAAGCAATCTACTCGTTTTCAAAATATCATAGAGATTACACCTTGGTGACAGATGAAGTGACTGCAAAAGATATATTAAATATAAAATAAGGAGTGTTATTATGGGTATTAAAGTAGCAATCAATGGATTTGGAAGAATTGGAAGGTTGGCGTTCAGAAAAATGTTTGATGATGATAGCTTTGAAATAACAGCTATCAACGATTTGACGGATGCAGAGTCATTGGCATATTTATTGAAATATGACACGTCTCAGGGCAACTACAAAACTGACAATATTTCCTTTAAGGACAATAAGATTATTGTGGAGGGAAAAGAGTTCAAGATATACTCGGAGAAAGACCCCGAAAACCTGCCTTGGGGTGAACTTGGAATAGATATTGTATTGGAATGCACTGGCTTTTTCACAAAA
Organism: Clostridiales bacterium; assembly: GCA_003446975.1. Classification (GTDB taxonomy): domain Bacteria; phylum Bacillota; class Clostridia; order Tissierellales; family Dethiosulfatibacteraceae; genus 38-11. Next base: position 697 of record DMAP01000196.1, read on the forward strand.
AAAGAAGACGCTGAAAAGCATTTGAAAGCTGGCGCCAAAAAAGTTCTCTTGTCAGCACCAGGCAAGGGCGACATGAAAACCATAGTCTATAATGTGAATCATGACATTTTGGATGGAACTGAAACAGTTGTTTCAGCGGCATCATGTACGACAAACTGCTTGGCTCCCGTTGCAAAAGTATTGGATGACAACTTTGGGATAGTGAAAGGATTTATGACAACAGTCCATGCTTACACCAATGACCAAGCGACTTTGGACGGACCTCACAAAGCGGGTATTTTTTCAAGAAGAGGAAGGGCCGCAGCAGCCAATATTGTTCCAACTTCAACAGGTGCTGCATCAGCGGTTGGATTGGTATTGCCGAAACTGAAAGGACGTTTGGATGGAATCGCTTTAAGGGTACCAGTTGTGACTGGATCAGTGGTGGATTTGGTGGTTGAACTGGAGAAAGACACAACTGTTGCTGAAATCAATGCCGTTATGGAAAAAGCATCCAATGAAACGTTGGGATATACTAATGATCCGATTGTTTCCAGTGATGTCATAGGCTCTTCATTTGGAAGCTTGTTCGAATCCCTTTCTACATTGTGTATAGAAGTGGAAGGTAAAAAAATGTTTAAAATCATTTCATGGTATGATAATGAGATGTCATATACCAGCCAATTGATTAGAACTTTGAGGCACTTGGCAACGATGTAATAAATCCAGTGCTGCGGTAAAAACCGCAGCACTGTTGATAATTGAATCAAGGAGGTTTTATTTTGAAAAAACAGCTGAAGGATTTTAATTTCGAAGGAAAAAGAGTTTTGATGCGATGTGATTTCAATGTCCCTTTGGATGAAAATTCAAATATAACAGATGATATCCGGATAAGAAGTTCATTGCCTTCTATCAACTATATTTTAGAAAACGGAGGCAGTGTTGTTTTAATGTCTCATCTGGGGAGACCGGATGGAGAACCCGACAGCAAATTTTCTTTGACACCCGTTGCAAAAAAATTAGCTGATTTGTTAAACCAAGAAGTGGTTTTTGCAGAATACGATGAGGTAGTGAATGATCAGGTAAAAAAAATGGCTGGACGATTATTGCCTGGGGAAGTGATGCTGCTTCAGAATACTAGATTCCGAAAAGAAGAGACCAAGAACGGAGAGGAATTCTCTAAAGAATTGGCTTCTCTAGCCGACATATTCGTCAATGATGCTTTCGGCACCTCACATCGTTCACATGCCTCAAACGTGGGGGTAGCTAAGCATCTTCCTTCAGCCGTTGGTTTTTTGATTGGCAAAGAGCTTGATGCCATAGGCGGCGCTTTATCAAACCCCAAGAGACCCTTTACAGCCATTCTAGGTGGAGCAAAGGTGTCTGACAAGATTGGCGTTATTGAAAATCTAATAAATGTGGCTGATAACATTCTGATTGGTGGTGGTATGGCATTTACTTTTATTAGAGCTATCGGCTATCCGGTTGGAACATCCCTTCTTGAAGAAGATAAGATTGAACTGGCTGCGGAGCTTTTAAAGAAAGCGGAAGATAAAGGGGTGAATATTTTTTTACCTCAGGATTTTAAAGTGGCGCAAGAATTTAAAGACACATCAGATTTTCAAGTCGTTAACTTTAAGGAAATCCCCGACACATATATGGGTCTGGATATTGGCGAAAGAACCATCAAACTTTTTGAATCGGTGCTAGAAGGTTCACAGACTGTAATCTGGAACGGCCCCATGGGTGTTTTTGAATTTGATAACTTTGCTGAAGGAACCAATGCAATATCTAAAAAGTTGGCGGAGTTGGATATTATATCCATCATAGGCGGTGGAGACAGCGCCGCTGCGGTAGAAAAAGCGGGACTGGCAGAAAAGATGACCCATATATCTACAGGCGGTGGAGCAACCCTGGAGTATATGGAAGGGAAAGTGCTTCCCGGCATTGATGCGATAGAGGATTTAGAGGAGGTATCATGAGAAAACCTTTGATAGTTGGAAATTGGAAAATGAACAATACACTGCAGGAAACCCTATCACTCATTGAGGGATTATTGAGCAACAGTTTAACGACTGAGCGGGATTATGTGGTATGCCCTCCCTATACCAGCTTGAGCTTGGCGGGTAAACTGATTAAAGAAACAGAGATTAAATTGGGTGCACAAAATATGCATTTTCAAGCTAAAGGCGCTTACACAGGTGAGATATCAGCGTCAATGCTTAAAGAGTTGAATGTTGAATATATCATTATTGGACACTCAGAGAGAAGGCAGTATTTTGGCGAAACAGACTTTCATGTGAGCAAAAAAGCACGCGCTGCCTTGGATTATTTTTTGACACCTATCATATGTGTCGGAGAATCACTGGCACAAAGGGAAGGCAGTTTTCATCACAATATTATAAAAAAACAGCTAGTCGAAGGGTTAAGGTTGGTTGATGCCTTAAGTGCATCTGAAGTTGTCATTGCATATGAGCCGGTTTGGGCGATAGGCACAGGGAGGACTGCAACCAGTGGGCAGGCAAATGATATGTTGGGTTTCATCAGAAAAGTTTTGGCTGATTTGTATGGCGCTGCTACTGCTGAGAGAATTAGGATACTTTATGGCGGAAGTGTGAACGCATCAAATATCGACGATTTGATGCAGCAGCCGGAAGTTGATGGTGTGCTGGTCGGTGGAGCGAGTTTGAAATCGGATGAGTTTCTAAGAATTATGACTTACTTGGATAGAAGGTGATAGGATGAACAAAAAAACAATTTTGTTGATGATTTTGGACGGTTGGGGAAAAGGCAGGAGTTATCCTGGAAACGCCATTATGAAGGCCAATACACCAAACTTTGACAATCTTATGAACCAATATCCAAACACTGTTGTCAAAACCAGTGGCTATGATGTTGGCTTGCCTGATGGACAGATGGGAAATTCGGAGGTTGGACATCTGAATATTGGAGCAGGCAGGGTTGTTTATCAGGAGTATACTAGAATCACCAAAAGCATGGAAAGTGGTGAAGCTAGAGATAATCCTGCTTTAAACCTCGCATTCAGCAATGCGAAAAACAATAAGACAAAGCTGCATCTAATGGGACTGGTGTCTGATGGTGGTGTACATTCACATAATACACATCTATATTATCTGATCAAGTATGCGAAAGAAAAGGGAATCGATGACATATACGTCCATTGCTTCATGGATGGCCGAGATGTTCCACCAACAAGCGGAGCCGGCTATGTCAAGACCTTGCAAAATGAAATGGAAAGTATTGGTGCAGGTAAGATTGCCACGGTTATGGGGAGATACTATGCCATGGATCGAGATAACAGATGGGAAAGAACCAAATTGGCATATGATGCATTGACAAAAGCAGAAGCATATTATTATGGCGCACCGGTAGAGGGTATTGAAAAGTCTTATGATGAAGGCACGACAGATGAGTTCATCAAACCAATCGTATCAGATAAGGATGGCATCATTGAAAAAGGAGACAGCATTATATTCTTCAATTTTAGGCCTGATCGCGCAAGACAATTGACAAGAGCGCTGACAGATAATCACTTCAATGGATTTCACAGACAGAAGATTCCAACAGAGTTCGTATGCCTTACGCAGTATGATATTACCTTTGAAAATGTAAACGTGGCTTACGAGCCTCAATCATTGGAGAATACTTTCGGAGAGTATATCAGCAAGCTTGGATTTAAGCAACTAAGGCTTGCCGAAACGGAAAAATACGCCCATGTGA
>DMAP01000415.1 GCA_003446975.1 Clostridiales bacterium
CAGTATACGTAAAAATTTTATAAACGTTAGTATTTTCAGTATGAGCTACAAAACCTTTGGTACTTTCAACTGCCTCAATCAAAACTACTCCAGTACTTCCATTTACAAAATTCTCTACGGTCATATTAAAGTCAAAAGATCCAATATCTGCATTGGTCTTATATCCATAGAAGAAAGATGGATACGTAGTTTCATTAAATGCATCATTTATTTCCACTGAACTAGCGAACACAGTACTCATATCGACTGTGTTACTATTGGCGAATCCATGGTACAAATACTCCCCTATTACAGCTGTCAACTGAGCAGTTGCAGCATCAGGTACAGTAACATTGTATTCTGCAAACAGCCCACTTGTTACCAAAACTAAAATTATCAATATAGCCAAAGTTCTTTTTTTCATACAATCTCCTTTGATGAGGATATCCGAATAGTTCTCCCATCAATGCACACAGCATACTACCTAATCAGACTTATGTCAATATTTAATTTTCTTTTAACAAATAAAAATATTCTTTTTTAGTATTATTGTTCTATTTTCTTATATAGGAATAGATTATATGATTTCTAACTTATAACGCATGTTGAACATAATACCGAATAACTACTATAAAACCTAGTTTTTAATTCCTAGTAAAAGAGGTACTATTAAGAATTTTTCCATACACTTGTCATATCTATAGCTCTTAAAAATAGACTAATGCAACAGAGGTGCCCTTTCGGACACCTCGTTTCAAGCATAGTGAATAGTTTTGTCTTAACTATCTGTGGCTATATCAATTTCTACAGTAGAAACATAATTGCCAGCAGGGGAATTCTGCACACTATTCTGATCAGCAAACACAGTCAGTGTGTAGGCATAGAAGATAATCCCTGATTGTGGAGTCAACTGCAACAGATTATACTTGCCATCTATATTAGTTATGTGTGTTGTAGGGTCTGAATCAGAGCCGACATCAACCTGAGTGATAGGTACTGTGGCCGGATCGACAACATCCTGCTCTTCAAAAGGAGCAATTGTCGCCTTCACAGTAAGAGGCAACCTGACATTGGTCTTGATTGCATAGTTCAATACAGCCCCTGCTGGGTTGAAAGCATCATTGACAGTGGGTGAAGTCGCAACAAAAGATGTCTGGTTTGACGAATCCAAGAACCCGTGATACAGATACCCAGGAACCGAGGTGGTAAGGGTAATGCTCACACTTGCTGGGGCTGCCCAAAGAGTACCTGTCAGCAAGAGAATATATACAATAAGAAGATATCGTTTCATTGTCTTGGTTGTCCTCCTCAGAAAGCGTGCAAGATCTTTCCGGTCTTCTGCAACAACTATAACGCCAACGAGAAACTTATGTCAAGAACGATACGGTTTTTCTTGTTTACTGAAAATATTAATGTGTATTTTTATTTATTTTGTTTTATTGTTTCTATTTAATATTTTCTATCTTATGACACCTATCTGCATTTTTTTACAACCACGTTACACACTCTCCCAATATTTCTCTTTTCACTTATAGCATTTTCTTATCAGTTCTTTCCTTATGTCACCCTGAAATAAGTATTCAGACTTGGTGGTTTTTTTGTAGTATTCAATATTTGCCATAAAGCACTTATAGTTATAGATTTGTATTATTTTATTTGTCATAATAAATTAGCTACTTGTCACATAACCTTTACCAAACCTATAACATATCACATCAACATTGTATTGCATTTTCTTTCTCTACAGGCTATTATTGGCATTGTGCCTTACTTATGTAAGGAATTACCAGACATGCACTCCTTAGAGGATGCAGAAAGAAAGAGGTTATCGATCTATGATACTTCCAATTGCTTCAGAAACCAAATCAACCATGATAGCTAACAAGCTTGAGGATATGATCCTCAACAAGAAATACAAGGCTGGCGAGAACCTTCCTAGCCAGCACATGCTTGCCACACAGTTTGGTGCAAGTAGCAGAAGTGTCCGCGAAGCCTTCAAGAACCTTGAGGCAAAAGGGCTCATCGAAGTACAGCAAGGGAAAAGGGCAATGGTAAAGAGCAACAACCTTGACCAGTTTGTGGAGTCCCTTTCCATGTCCATGATCAGAAATCAAACACCGGACAAGAAGCTTCTTACCGACCTTATGCAGGTACGGACCACCATTGAGGTCTCTGCTACCAGAGAACTCTCCCGTGATCCAAGCAGAATGCTCATCGTCCGTTCCCTCGATCGTTGCTGCACCAAGATGGAACACCTGCTTCCTTCCCTTGAAAGCGGCAAGGACACAGATATAATCGATCAGTTCAAGCAGCTGGACTTCGAATTCCATGCTACCCTGATCAAGTCAAACGACAACGCCATCCTGACCAGCATCTATGAGAACCTTGCACCCCAACTATATATGGCACTCGATCGTCTTCCTGAGTCCTATAGCGAACAACGCAAGAAGGTCAACGAATATCGTTACCTGGTAGAGGCTCTGGAAAATGGACAGACCGACCTTGCTGTAGCACTTACCTTGGTCAGCCTGACCAACATCAAGGACAAGTTCGAATCTCTCAAGTACTAGTCGGCTAGTATTTCAAAAAACAGAGGAGCCTGTCTCCTCTGTTTTTTTGTCTGAAGAAATTACAATCCCATAAGTATTTATCTCATTTTTAGAATTGATTGCTATGTCAAAAGTATGAGATATGTAGACAACTAATTACATTTTTATCAACTGATGACATATATAAAAAATATGATATATAGGTATTGCATAAAATTATAATATAGG
>DMAP01000328.1 GCA_003446975.1 Clostridiales bacterium
AATTACTGTTGGAGACTGTTTTTCTGGAGGCGGAAGCATTCCTTTTGAAGCTGCCAGAATTGGTGCGAAGGCTTATGGAAGTGATTTAAATCCAATAGCTGGGTTGTTGACATGGGCGAATATAAATATTTTGGGGGCAAATAAAAAGGCTCTAGGTGAAATAAAAACCTTTCAAAAAAACGTATTCGAAGAGGTTGATAAGAAGATTACTGAACTCGGGATTGAACATAACGAAAAAGGTGACCGTGCTATCAGCTATATATATTGTGTTGAAGCGGCATGCCCTGAATGCGGTATCAAGGTTCCCCTTGCACCGTCATGGGTTATTGGAAAAGGCACAAAAACTATTGCCATCCTGAGTAAAAATGGAAATAGTTATGATATAGATGTGAAAATGGGCGCATCTTCTAAAGAACTTCAATTTGCGTCTGAAGGAACGGTTACAAGCAAGGGCTTGCAGTGTCCAAGTTGTGGCAAGACAACGCCTATCTCAATTCTTCGCGGGGATAGAGTAGACTCAAACGGAACAACGGTTTATGGGTTGCGCCAATGGGGAAAAACTGAATTTGATTTTCGAGACGATGATATTTTCAGTGAGAGATTGTATGCCATTAAGTATGAAAGAACTGATGGGCAGCGTTATTATTGTGCTCCTAACGAGCGTGATTTGGCTAATGAAACCAAGGTTAGAAAAATTGTTGCGGAAAATATAGTTAGTTGGCAGGAACAGGGCTTAGTACCAAGTGTATCAATAGAAAGCGGATACAATACAGACCAAGTCATAAGAGAACGTGGATGGACATATTGGCATCATCTTTTTAACGCACGACAACTATACCTACTTAGCACTATTTATCAGCATATTCTAAAAAGCGATAGCCATCTTAACCAAGTTGCTGGTTTACTTGGTCTAAATAAATGCATTGACTGGAATTCAAGGTTGTGTAGATGGAATGGCGGTGTGGGTAATGAAAAGGCTGAGCAAACTTTTTATAACCAGGCATTTAATACTATGATGAATTGGGGAACCAGGAGTTTATTGGGAGCTTCAACTTCATGGTTTTACGACATAAATGCAACTCAGGTTAACCTTGACTCGATATTTGACATTACAGATGCAAGAGATGTACAAGCCACTTGTGACTATTGGGTGACTGATCCACCTTATGCAGATGCTGTCAATTATCATGAACTATCTGAGTTTTTTTTAGCTTGGGATAAAAAGCTTTTACAGGTTGCATTTCCGGAATGGTATACAGATTCCAAACGTATCCTTGCAGTGCGTGGGGATGAGCATTTTTCCCATACAATGATAGAAATTTATACTAATTTATCAAATCACATGAGTGATGATGGTATGCAAATCGTTATGTTTACACATAGCGATCCGGCTGTTTGGGCTCAGCTTGCTTTAATCATGTGGAAATCAGGCCTGCGAGTTACTGCTGCCTGGAATATTGCAACTGAAACTGATGCCTCAGGTCTGAAAGATGGTAATTACGTCAAAGGAACCGTTCTTTTAGTTTTACGCAAACAAACTGGAGATGACATGGCCTTCCTAGACGAAATCAATTCAGATATCCGGGCTGAGGTGCGAAAACAAATCTCAAATATGTTAGAACTTGAAAACAAAGAAGAACCTAATTTTTCTGATCCTGACTTTGTGCTCGCCGCCTACGCCGCCTCGCTGAAGGTATTAACTTCATTCAAAACCATCGAAGACCTTGATCTTGATTACGAATTGAATTTGGCTATAAATAATCCATCTCAAAGTAGCATAGTAAAAATCATCGAGGCAGCTAAAAAAATAGCTTATGATTGCGTCATACCTTTGGATTTCGAAAGCTATCTGTGGAAAGACCTTTCAAATGCTGAGAAGTTTTATATCAAGGGTCTTGAAAGTGAAAAACATGGCAACTATCAGATTAGTACCTACCAGGAATTTGCTCGGGGGTTCAATATTGGTGGATATAGCCAAATGATGTCGAGTGAAAAAGCAAATACTGCTAGGCTTAAGACCCCGATTGAAATGGCAGGCAGAACAATCAATGAAGTCCCTGATTTTGAAAACTCCCTACTCCGGACAGTATTTATGGGAATTTTCACAGGAATCAAGGAAGATGAAAATCCATCGAGAGCACTGGGCTATATAAAAAATGAGTTGCCGAACTATTGGGACAAACGCGACATGATCAAGCAGCTTCTCAGCTTCATCAAAGATACCAAAGACATTGATAATATGACTCCGCACTGGGAACAAAGCGCAACAATGGCTGATTTGTTGCATTCACTTGTTACCAACGACAGCATTTAAAGGAGGAATAGTCTATGAATCGCTATTCTTCAAGGAGACACAAATTAGATCAGCAATTTTTGAAAGAAAAACTGAAGGATGCAGTATCTTACGACAGAATTGCCGGATATTTTTGCTCCTCCATTCTTGAAGTAGCTGGAGAAAGCATTGAAAACGTGGAAGGCAAAGTACGGGTTATTTGTAATTCCGGACTCTTGCCGGAAGATGTTGCAGTGGCTAACTATGCGCAGAAGATGAAACAGGAATGGTGTGAGTTTTCTCCAGAAGAAAAATATACTTCACCAGAAAGCAGCAGCCGTCTTTCTACCCTTTATCGCCTATTGAGCGATGGGAAGCTTGAAATTCGAGTGATTCCCGACCAAGTCTTTGGTCTCATGCACGGAAAGGCCGGGGTGATAACGTACAAAGATGGATCTAAGACCTCATTTCTTGGGAGTATCAATGAAACAAAAAGTGCCTACACACTAAATTATGAGATGCTTTGGGAAGATGATTCAGAGGAATCTGTCAATTGGGTTCAAGATGAATTTGATTATTTCTGGAATAGTCAATATGCAGTGAATCTGGCTGATTTTATTGTCAACGACCTCAACAGAATTTCAAAGCGTATCGTCATTGGTCTGAAAGACTGGAGAGAAAATTCCGATGAAGTGGTCCCTTCAGCAGCAGTTGAAGAACCGGTTTATCGAAAAGAATTTGGTCTTTGGGAACACCAAAAGTATTTTATTGAGCTTGCTTTCAGAGAGCATAAAAAGGATGGCGGTGCTCGGTATCTTCTGGCTGACCAAGTTGGGTTGGGAAAGACTCTGCAGCTTGCAATGTCTGCAAAATTAATGGCTCTCTATGGAGATAAGCCAGTTTTGATTATTGTTCCCAAAACTCTTGTATGGCAGTGGCAGGACGAAATGAAGACACTATTGGATATGCCCAGCGCTGTATGGACCGGTTCAGGTTGGCAAGATGAAAATGGTTATTTCTATCAAGCCGATAGTGTAAGATCGATACTTAAATGCCCTAGACGAGTAGGCATCATCTCGCAAGGCCTTGTATCAAGAAGAACAGAAGCCGCAGATTTGCTTGCTCAGAAAGATTTTGAATGTGTCATTCTTGACGAGGCGCACAGGGCACGACGTCGAAACCCGACCAAAGATCCAAACAAGCATAAGGCAGATCCAAATTACTTATTACAGTTCTTGAATAACATCACTTTTAGAACCAAGAGTCTTCTCTTGGCAACAGCTACTCCCGTACAGATTAATCCTATTGAAGCCTTTGATCTGATAAATGCATTAAGTCTTCCTTCTTTCAAGGTTATGGGTGACATGTACAGCGAATGGCACAAGAAGCCTCAATTGATGCTTGATATGGTTTGCGGGAAAGAGCCTTATCCAGAGAGCGAAATCACAATGTGGGACATCATTCGAAATCCCCTACCAACCAAAACTCCATCATCACAAGATCGTGTAAACCGAATTCGAGACAGGCTTGATATTTCCGACAAAACATATGTCTTGCCTGCTGATTATTACGCGTCCCTATCGGGGTCGAAGAAGGATAGCATCCGGACTTTAT
>DMAP01000391.1 GCA_003446975.1 Clostridiales bacterium
AAAAACAGAGCTGAAAAAGAAAAAGATAGAATATACATAACGGCTGTTGAAGATACAATCTGTGATTTTTTGCCGATTTTGGACAATTTGGATCGTGCCATTGAATCGACAGACGAGACAGGCAGCTTTAAAGATGGCGTCCATATGATCTATACACAGCTTAAGCAAACCTTGGAGAAAAAAGGATTGAAAGAGATTGAAGCATTGGGGGAGACATTTGATCCATACTTGCATCATGGCGTATCATCGGATGAGGTGGAAGGTGTCGAGCCAAATACAATAATAGAGGTATTCCAAAAGGGATACAAATTAAAAGACAAAGTCATTAGACCAAGCATGGTCAAAGTGTCAAGATAACAACAAGGAGGATTGAATAAAATGAGTAAAGTAATAGGAATTGATTTAGGAACAACAAATTCATGCGTTGCAGTAATGGAAGGTGGAGAAGCAGTCGTCATTCCAAACTCCGAAGGAAAGAGAACAACACCATCAATTGTTGCATTCACAAAAGATGGCGAGAGACTTGTGGGTGAAACTGCAAAAAGGCAAGCAATAACAAACCCGGATAATACAGTTTCATCAATCAAGAGACATATGGGAACCGATCACAAGGTCACAATCAACGGAAAAACCTATACACCTCAGGATATATCGGCTTTTATTCTGCAAAAACTAAAAACTGATGCTGAAAGCTATTTGGGAGAAAAGGTGACAGATGCTGTTATTACAGTACCTGCATATTTTACAGACAGTCAACGACAAGCGACAAAGGACGCTGGGAAAATAGCAGGTTTGAATGTTCTAAGAATAATCAACGAACCAACAGCAGCATCATTGGCTTATGGCATTGACAAAGAAGAAAATCTCCACACAATCATGGTTTTCGACCTTGGTGGTGGAACTTTCGACGTTTCCATATTGGAAATTGGAGAAGGCGTTTTTGAGGTTAAAGCAACAAATGGAAACAATCACCTTGGAGGAGATGATTTTGACGATGTTATTGTCAACTATCTTGCCGATCAGTTTAAAAAAGATAATGGGATAGATTTGAGAAAAGACAAGATGGCTTTGCAGAGATTGAGAGAGGCTGCGGAGAATGCAAAAAAAGAACTTTCATCAACAATGTCAACCAGCATCAATTTGCCATTTATCACTGCCACTCAAGATGGACCTAGACACATGAATGTTGATTTGACCAGAGCCAAGTTCAATGAGCTGACATCTTTCCTTGTCGATAAGACAATCGAACCGACCAAGAAAGCCTTGGCTGATGCCAAGCTGACAGCCAGCGATATTGAAAAAGTCATATTGGTTGGCGGTTCAACTAGAACACCATCAGTACAGGAAGCTGTAAAAAGAATCACCAATAAAGACCCGCATAAGGGAATCAATCCTGATGAATGCGTTGCCTTGGGAGCTGCTATTCAGGGCGGTGTCTTAACGGGAGAATTCGGAAAAGATATTTTGCTGGTTGATGTCACACCTTTGTCATTGGGGATCGAGACACTGGGTGGTGTATTTACAAAACTGATAGAAAGAAATACAAGAATTCCCACCAAGAAAAGCCAGATATTCTCCACAGCGGCTGATAATCAAACTGCTGTCGATATCCACGTTCTACAAGGTGAGAGGCAGATGGCGGATGGCAATATAACACTGGGAAGATTCCAGTTGTCGGGCATACCACCGGCACAAAGAGGAATTCCTCAAATAGAGGTCACGTTCGACGTGGATGCAAATGGTATCGTCAATGTTTCTGCCAAAGACAAGGGAACAGGCAAGGAACAAAAGATAACAATCACTGCATCAACCAATCTTTCGGATGATGAAATCGAAGCAAAAGTCAAGGAAGCTGAGAAATTTGCCGATGAAGATAAAAAGAAAAAGGAAGAAATCGAGTTAAAGAACAATGCTGACAACATGGTTTACCAAATTGAAAAAAGCATGAAAGAACTGGGTGATAAACTTAGCGAGGAAGAAAAAACAGTTATCAACACAAAAAAAGATCAGTTGAAGAAAGCATTGGAAAACAACAGCATAGATGAGATCAAAACCAAATTGGAAGCTTTAACAGAAGAGTTCAACAAACTTGCACAAAAAATATATCAACAATCCTCTCATGAAGGCGCTGAGAATGCAACTGAGGGCCAGGCAGAGCCACAGGGAGCTGAAAACGATGATGTGGTTGATGCGGAATATGAAGAAGTAGATGGTGATGAAAGTCAAAGCTAAATCATTTGATTTAGCTTTAGCTTTTTTAATGTAGTGTCATAAATAATGGTGGTGATAAAATAGATGAGTAATAAAAGAGATTACTACGAGATATTGGGGATTACCCGGGATGCTGATGATGCCGAAATCAAAAAGGCTTTCAGAAAACAGGCAAAGAATTATCATCCTGATCTTAACCCGGGGGATGAGGAATCAGAAAAGAAGTTCAAGGAAGTCAATGAAGCCTATGAGGTTTTAAGTGATTCGGCAAAAAGAGAAAAATACGATAAATTCGGACATGCGGCATTTGAGAACAATGGTGCCGGATTTGGCGGCGGCGGATTTTCTGGTGCTGGCGGATTTGACGATATTTTTGGCGATATATTCAGCGATTTTTTTGGTGGTGGTGGCGCGAGACAAAGGAGAGCCGGTCCCAAAAAGGGATCCGATCTGAAAATAAGGCTTAATATTTCCTTTGAGGAAGCGGCATTTGGAACAACCAAAGAAGTGAAGGTCTCAAGAATGGAAACCTGCTCTCATTGCCATGGTGAGGGAGCGGAACCTGGAACAAGCAAGGAGACCTGCGGCACCTGCAACGGTTCAGGTCAGGTGAGATCTGTCCAATCCACACCATTTGGACAGTTTTCAAACGTAAGGACATGTCCGACCTGTGGTGGATCAGGGCAAATCATAAAAACACCATGTAAAGTATGTGGTGGTTCGGGCAAGGAAAAGAAAACCAGAAACATCAAAATCCATATACCGGCAGGGGTTGATTCTGATTCGATCATTCCACTTCGTGGAGAGGGCAATCATGGCGATAAGGATGCTCCGGCAGGGGATTTGTATGTCTATTTGAATATAAAGCCGCACAAATATTTTAGAAGAGAAGGCTATGATGTCTGGTATGATATGAACGTGTCATTTTCAGCGGCTGCACTGGGCAATACAGTAGAAGTGCCAACGCTTGAAGGCAAGGTGAAGTATACCATACCTGAAGGCTCTCAGACCGGAACGGTTTTCAGATTAAAAAACAAAGGCATTCCCTATCTAAGAGGTGGCGGAAAGGGTGATCAGTATGTTAGAATAAACATTGAGACACCGAAGAAGCTTACAGATAAACAAAAAGAGTTGCTGATGCAACTGGCAAAGGAGTTCGGAGAAAAAATCGAACCGCAAAAAAAAGGGTTCATCGATAAAATGAAAGACGCATTCAGTTAAGGAGTGAGTGAACAGTTGGATTGGATTGAAATTATCGTCAAAACCACTTATGAAGCCAAAGAAGCTGTAACAAACATATTGCATGAGGCGATGGTCAGCGGTATAGTCATTGAGGACCCGAATGACATCATCAATCTTCTTAAAGATGAGCAAGAAAGATGGGATTATCTCGATGAGGATTTGATTCAGGATTACTACGATGGTGTGGTAATCAAGGGATATTTTGAGAATAATAAGGATTCCGTTGAAAAGGTTGATTACGTTAAAGAACAGATCAATATGTTGCCAAGATATGATTTGGATATTGGAATGACTGAAATAGAAGTACAGAACATAGAAGACCGGGACTGGAATAGTGAGTGGAAGAAAAGCTTCAAACCTTTTAGGCTCGGCGATCGTGTTGTCATAAAACCTTCCTGGGAAGACTATATCCCCACTGAAGGTGATATTGTCATAGAAATTGATCCTGGATCAGCTTTTGGGACCGGCAGCCATGAGACAACTTCAATCTGTATCGAACAATTGGAAAAACATGTCACCATCGGTGAAAAAGTACTGGACATAGGAACAGGATCTGGAATACTCGGCATACTGGCTTCAAAATTGGGTGCTTCACAGGTGCTGGGGATAGATAAAGATGACGATAGCATTAGAGTGGCTAAGGAAAATGCCAGAATCAACGGATGCTTTAATATGGATGTTCAAAAGGGGAACTTGCTTGAGAACATCGATTTTTCAGCCGATATTGTTGTATCCAATATCACCGCGGATATTATCATCAAGATGATTTCAGATCTTCACTCTGTTATGGGGGAAAATAGCATTTTCATTGGATCTGGTATCCTGTCAAAAAAAATGGACATGGTTGAAGAAGCATTGATAGGCAACGGATTTGAAATCATTGAAAAAACCTTTAAGGGCGAATGGGCTGGTTTCTCAGCACGGTTGGTTTGAGATGAACAGGTTTTTTGTAGATGAAATAAATGATGGAAAAGCTAGAATAAAAGACGGGGATTTCAAGCACTGCAAGAGTGTTTTGCGATTGCAGGAAGGCGCAGAGATATACCTTGTTTTTGACGGCAAGGAATATATAGGACAGATAGCGTCATATGAAACCAATAGCGCTCTTTGCGATATTATAAAGGAATCAGAGCAAACCAGAGAGGCTGGCATTGATGTCAGTCTGTATCAGTGTATTCCCAAATCCAGCAAGATGGAAACAATCATACAAAAAAATGTTGAGATAGGTGTTAAACGGATTGTCCCGGTCATCAGCCACAGAACAGTCGTTAAGATTTCCGAGCAGTCAAAGGAAGAAAAAAAGCTGTCCCGATGGAACAAGATCTCAGAAGAGGCCGCCAAACAGTCTATGAGAAATGTCATTCCAAAGGTGGGCCCTATTTTTACTTTTAAGCAAATGATCGATGATTTGAAAGCATTCGATAGATTGATAATTGTCCCTTATGAGAATGAATTCGGCAACAGCCTCAAGAATATTCATATAGACCGTTCAGATGTCTGTATCGTCATAGGTCCGGAAGGCGGATTTGAACCCTATGAGATAGCGGAACTGAAGTTAGCAGGTGCCCATGTTGTGACGCTAGGGCCACGAATTTTAAGGACCGAGACAGCAGGCATGGTAGCAAGTGCAATTTGCATGTATAAGACTAATAATATATAGGTGAT
>DMAP01000216.1 GCA_003446975.1 Clostridiales bacterium
TAAACTGGAAACAATTACCGGGCGTGGAATGCCAAAACTTTGATCCAACAACAATATCGGATCATTCAAAGTTTCGGGATACTTAATTGAACGAGACTCGCTAAATTCATCCCCTTCACCCCGGTAAAAAACCTGTCCTTGCAACCCAGAAACTGAACTAGTACATTTAATCAATATGGTATCAACGGAAAGATCGATATTATGAAATGTAATATTCGGGTCAGAACCTTGTGACACCAGGTTTCCATTTTCTAAAGTAAATTGATGCAAGCTAGCATCGTTGATGGAGTATCGTCTTTCCTCCAAGTTGTTAACTTTATCAATAAAAAAATCCTTGTTGAACACAAAAAGCTCAAAAAGAACCATGCTCGCAAGAACTATGCCTAACATTAGCAAGCCTTTTTTATATTCCATAAAAAAAATCTTAAATCTAGTCATTTGACAAAACCTCTTTGCAGGGCCGTATGTAGTAGTTCAAATTGTTACATTTCTCTTATACAAAAAAGAATTAATCGCCAAAGTTCAGCATGATTGAACAGTGTGTTATTGCGCATTTAACAATTTTCTTGGAACGGCGATGGCACAATAACAACACCTGTATATTCAATCATAAAACGATGCATCTTCTGACCATTTAATCATTACGCAGTCATCAACTTGCCTGGTTTTTGCAAATTATTATTCTGCTGAATCTTAAATCTCATTTCGTTGATTCTATCTTCGCATTTTGCATAGTTTTGTGATGCTATCAATTGATTGCGCAGGCTCTGATCGATGATAGCCAATGTCTGCGCTTTATCTTCATAATGGTAATAATCACCTACAAATTTTTGTTCCGGTAACGCATCCCAGTCTGTTTCACCTTTAGTAAAAATTTGTAAGGTGAGATAGTAATCTTCCATATATTTCATATCTTCGTAATAGTTAATCTCATCCAAATTAATTTTAGACAAGTTCAACATGATCCCATGAATAGGGGAGTGATTTCGGGTAAGAAAATTTTCATAATCCTTGCCATAATTATATACAACCGACCTCTTTATTAATCGATTACCAGTCAGGTTGAACAAGACATTGTAAATCAACCCAAAGCTGGCATTTTTGCCAGTCTTTTGCAGGCGTTCAAGCAGCCAAGCATAAGCGTCATGGAAGATAATGTCATCATAATCCAGAAAAGCTGCAAATTGTGTTTTGACTGCCTTCAGCGAATCGTTAAGCATCAAAGATCTAAGGTCTGGATTATTTTCTGTAGAGTGATACTCCCTGATAATCGGGGAGCAACCATCGTTCCATGGCATTTTCTCCAACATTGTCTTAATCTCTGACAACATATCATCTGTAAGATCTTGCACCGCCAGGATAGGTTGAACCTTGCAGCTTACTTGAGCTACCAGAGAATAAAGCGCATTTCGCAATAAATTTATATTTCCGGCCTGGCTAAACCTAACAATAGTAGATACTATCTCCTGCCCCAACCCTTTTTGCAAAGCCAAAGGCGGAGAGATAAATATCCCCGCGTCAACACAACATTTCAGAGAGCGCATATCACCATTTTTCATCAAGAACATATATGGGCTGAGCCACCTGCTCTCCCATCTTCCCGATGAAAACTGATGAGTAAAACTTGGATCGTTGAGATGTGATGGTGTGACTACACCTGCATCATAGCACAATGCCATTTTGAGCATGTTTTCAAGAGCATCCGGTGCAAAATAGCAAACATCTTTAATGTAGAGAGTGTAATCTGGTTTGGCGATGCCTTTAGTCTGTACGGATGCCCATTCTGCAACCTGTGATTGATCAAAGAAAACATTACAAAGCGAAAATATTGTTGAGTGGGCAATGCAGGAGAGCATTTTTTCTCTCACGTTTTTATCCGAATTCAATTCTTTAAGCAGTTTTTCAGTAAAGGAGATGGAAATCTGTGTTGTTTTCGGTAATGCATGATGCAAATATTCTCTATTATCGAAGTTGATTCCCGATAACGCCCTCCCGATAGAGTTAAGATATGCATAGCCAAACCGGCTGTCCGGTTCCAACACTGCACTTTCGGCCCATTCATTCCAGGCATTGACAACCACAAACCGCTGCCCAAGAGGCAATCTTTCTTCCGCATCGACAACCAGAGCTTCCAGCCATTTCTGGAATTTTTCCGGAGAGGAGTTATGAATGATGTAGGCTTCCGAAGCATATCTCGGCGTGTTGTCCCACGATGGAATAATGGAACGAAAATAAGTAAAGTCTGTGTTGGGTGGTTGACTCATGTAGTAGTCCGCGACTTCACTGTAATCCAACACCCTACCATTAATAGGCCAATAAGGATATAACTTGTTTTTGATCTCCTTCACATTTCCATCAGTCCAGTCATGAAGAACCCTTTCACAACCCGCATCCATGCCAAACTCATTGGGTGATTTGGCACCGCGCGTGAGCACCGCAACAATAAATGGAGCTTTTATGCCGTTTTCAGCGCAAACCTTCTCCCATGCTTTCTTGTAAATTTCAAAATCAGGTATGGAAGACGGTCTATAAATGTAGAGTACCGGTCTATCCTCGATTTTGATGTATCGCTCATCCTTAAAAAATGGGATAAGGTAATTAATAAAATGGATTGCATCCTGCTCGGAATATTCTTGTCCAAGGAGAATTTCATCTTCGTTACCGTCCCACTTTTTGGTCCAATTCTCGTTCGCCCAGCAAAAACAAAAAGGCATTTCAATCGTTTTGTCTGCCAGAAGCATTTTGGCCGGTTTCTCCAGAATTAGTTTCCCGGTAAACCAATAGTGATAAAAAATCTGCCCGTATACGCCGGAAGACTTCATCAGATCAACCTGTTTCTTGAACATATCACTGGATGCCAGAGAATAATAGCCAATATCATCATGTGGAACGCGTTGTTGATAATGACCATAGAAGAGAGGGTTTGCACTACGCACTTTGGTCCATTCAGTGAACCCCTTTCCATGCCACTCGTCATTTTCAGGCGTTGGATAGAATTGAGGCAAGTAGTAGGAGAGCACCTTCACAGAGTCGTGCACCTGTGATTGATAATAATCCTTTTGAGGTTCGTAATAGGGTTCTTTAATGGTACTGCTTGGCAAGTAAATTCGATAGTTCCTTCCGGAGAGTTGGCTTGCTGAAACCAGCAAAAGCCGTTCCAGAACGTGAAGCATCGTACCATCAGCAGGGATTGGCTCAACCGGGAAATCTGTATAAGCCAGCGGAAGTCTCAGGAACCTGTCCAAAGTGCTGGATTTTGCCCAAAACATAGATCCCTGAGGAAACTCAACCAGAGGGTAAGTTTCTATACTCTCACCCAGAAGTTGAGGAAGAAGACTCTTTGCAAGATCGTAGTTATCGCCCCATCCATTCTCGTTGGACAAGATTCTCTGGTTCGAAGCCGGATAAATAAACTTAGCATCACCTGATAACAAGTTAAATATTTGATAAACTCCTGATTGTGAACCTAGGAGCGTATTCATAATATCTTCAAACCAGCCTTTCAGTTCCAGGCTGTGAGGACTCTTCTTGGTGTGAATATGGGCTACAAAATCATAATTCAATAAATCTTCTCCAAAGTCCACTATCATTGGAGCTAGGTCTCTTCCACGGTTTGGAACTTTTTTGACAATAATCTTTTCTAAGGTCTGAACGTGCTTTTTCAAAAACGCAGAAATTTCATTTGGATCATTTTTTTCGGTGACGGAAAGGTATAAATCAAAACCCAAAGGAATGTTATTCAGGTACAGGGCACACTGCTCAAGCATATCCTGATAGTGCATATGTAAATGGACAGCAATTTTAGGGTTGCCCTCAATAGTATCGCCATCTTTCAGAGCGCCAGGGTTCAGGTAGTACGGCACAATTTGAAAGGCGCGTGTGCGAAGAAATTCAGGCTCGTTAAACAAAGTGGCTTCGATATTGGGAATACGACCTTCGTATTGACCATGCTTTATATAATGGATAAGAGGATTCATTCCTGAAGCTGATACATCCGGGTACATCTCAAAATACCAATTGCTAGAAAACTTTGGCCCTGCATCTCTGCCTTCAAAAGCGCCATATAACAGATAATGGCTCGCCGGATCAACCTTTGCTTGAGCAATATCAGGATATGTAGATAAATACCAATTCCTGTCAAACAAGGTTGATGAATTGATCTGATCAATTTCAACCTGATTATCGTTAATTTGCTCAATCGCTTTAGCTGGGCGCTTGCGCAATCTATAAATCTTTTTAACCAAGCTGGTAAGCGGGCTGTTGGGTGGAAGCAAAACAAGGCGTATCTTCCACAAAAGTTGGATGACTCGCCATGCCCTGCTGCCATAAATTTCCAAAAGTTTAGTATTAAGTGCCTCTAAAACTTGTTCACGCTCATTCAACTTTGATTCAAGTGCATTGTATTCTTGTTCCTGTTTATGCTTGTGATTGGATGCCTGATTGATTACCTCATTCATCTTGCTCATTTTTACCGACAACGAGTGTACTGCTCGTTCCTTATCAGCAAGCTGGCTAACAAGCGATTGAACAGCCTCTTCCT
>DMAP01000165.1 GCA_003446975.1 Clostridiales bacterium
GCCTACTGGATAACGGTGAACTATCGTGAAGCCTATGGTATGTTCGCATGTAACGGCATACTCTTCAATCACGAGTCACCCATAAGAGGCGAGACTTTCGTTACAAGAAAGATCACTATGGCCGTGGCAAATATCAAAAAAGGGCTGCAGGAAAAATTATATCTTGGTAACCTTGATGCTAAAAGAGATTGGGGCTTTGCAGGTGATTATGTCGAAGCCATGTGGCTGATGATGCAGCAGGATGAACCTGATGACTTTGTGATCGCTACAGGGGAAACGCATTCTGTGAGGGAGTTTGTGGAGCTTGCGTTCCGGGAGGTGGGGATTGAGATTGAGTGGCAGGGGATGGGTGTTGATGAGGTTGGAGTGGATAGTGCAACGGGCACTGTTCTGATTGAGATTGACATAAGATACTACAGACCAACTGAGGTGGAACTTTTGCTAGGCAATCCAACAAAGGCGAAGGAGAAGCTGGGATGGAAGGCCAAGATTGGGTTTAAAGACCTTGTAAAGATAATGATAAGAAATGACCAGAGAAAATCAGGATGAATAAAGTATCTCAATAAAATCTTATTTATAGATACTCTTCTTGTGTAAAGGATACAGTTTCTTCATCAAAATCTATAAAACCTCATAGAAAAGAAAATCAAATCTCATCTCCTAGAAAGAGTCATAACCAGAGTTCATTGCAATGGTATCTATTTGTATTTGATCATGAATAATTTCCTGGAACATCATGCTGATATTCAAAACTATATTTTCCCGTATAATGGCTGTTAATCCAGTCCAGCGTCAAAGCATAATATCATTTATCTGGAAAATAGCACTGGTGTTCATTGGTTTTTTAAGCACTATGTATTTTGCTCGCACTGTGGGCGCTAGTGTTCTCGGAGGATACTTCCTATTTATAGCATATTTTGGAATCATCAGCCTTGTAAGTGATGGAGGATTTGGCGGAGCTGCAATCAAACGCATTAGTGAAGGAGAAGAAGAGGATGCATATTTCAGCGCGTTCTTTGTACTACGTTCACTCTTCTTGATTGTCTTCATTACAGCACTATTGATTTTTAAAGAATATTTTGTGAATCTCAACAATGCGGGAGTATTTAATTGGCTGCTTGCGGCACTGATAGTTTCTCTGATATACGGTGCGGTCAACAATGCTATTGCAGGGCGTGGAAAAATAGGGATACAGGCCACATGTGTTTTTATTAACGATCTTACTCGGATTTTTTTACAAATTGCAGCAGTGATTCTGGGTTACGGTGTTGCAGGTCTTGCAGGGGGCTTTGTTGCCGGGATGATTGTTGCCACCCTAATATCCCTACGATTCTTTGATCTGCACTTTGTGCGTTTTAGATGGCGCCATATCAAAAGCCTGTACACCTTTTCATTCTGGCTGTTTCTAACTTCAAGTGGCGTAATAGTATATTCCTACGCTGACACGGTCATGATTGGTTATTACATGAGCAACTCTGATGTAGGTGTGTATCAAATCGTAGTGCAATTCGCCTTGCTTGCTTCGTTAGCTACTACCTCACTGCAGGTCACTCTGTGGCCGAAGGTCAGCCACTGGAATAAGATAGGAGAAACAAACAAAATAGTAAATTCCTTATCCAGAGCGATTACCTTTGCTCTGCTTCTGGCCATCCCATTATGCATAGGTGGTATATTGCTTGGTGACAAGTTGCTGTATTATTTTTATGGCCCCGATTTTGTACAAGGGTATGCCGTGCTTGTAATTTTACTTAGCGTTCAAATTATCAACGTGTTCCAATTATTTTTCGTGAGTTATCTTGGAGCCGTAGACATGCAGAAAGATGCATTTAAGGTGACGTCTGTGAGTGCACTTGTTAATATTGTATTAAATGCCATATTGATACCTTTAATTGGTATTACAGGAGCTGCAATTGCTACTTTTGTGACTCTCTTAATGAATGGGCTTCTTGCAAGACAAGTACTGACAAAGAAGATAACGATAGCATTAGAAAGTGAAAGTTTAATGAACATCATAAAGGCAAGTATGGGAATGGGGCTGGTTGTTAGTATTTATCGAGTTTTTATGACAATGTCAAATATATGGCTATCACTTACACCGGTATTGATTGGTGTTGGAGTCTATGGGTTTTTGATATTGAGGCTTGATAAGAAGATTCGTCAGGAGTTAAAGGGAATTTTCATGAAAAGAAATACAGAAGGATTTGAATGACTAGAAAAGGAAAGTAGGCCTATACCTATAAAAGTTACCCAGAAGCGAATACTTAATATTTGTTAACATATATTTAAAACTGTTAATAAGTCGGGACATTACATAAGTGGTTATTATGGGATATATAACACAAGGGATTCCAAAAGATATTGTAAGACAAATAGCTACTGAAAATAAAATAGATAATTTTGTTGAAACAGGCACATATATGGGAAATACCTGTTTTTGGGCAGCAGCGCATTTTAAAAATGTATACACTATTGAGATAGAACCAGAAATTAGTAAAAATACAGCTAGTCGTTTGAAAGACATAAAGAATATTAAATTTTTAGTTGGTGACTCTTCTAAGATTCTACCTGATTTATTAAGGGATATTTCCGGGTCCACTTTATTTTGGTTAGATGGTCATTATAGTGGCCCTAGTACAGGCGGTATTGAGTTTGAATGCCCCCTGATGCAGGAAATCGAGGCGATATCAACTTTCGATGAACCAGTAATACTTATTGATGATGCAAGGTTGTTTATGGGACCTTTACCTGAGCCCCATAACTCTGATCAGTGGCCCCCTATAGATGAAATATTCCATGCTCTCATGACT
>DMAP01000051.1 GCA_003446975.1 Clostridiales bacterium
CGTGGGGTGGGATGTTGGCCGGCGCAAGGCAGTTTATAAGGGACTATTGGCATATGACAACTTTTCCTGGACTGATGATTATGATTACAATCTATGCCCTTAATCTTCTCGGCGACGGATTAAGAGACGCACTAGATCCGAGATTAAAGAGCTGATGGGAGGAAGACAATGGATAAAAATGAATTACTTGAAATAAAAGATTTAACAGTCCACTATATCACTGATGAAGGTGTTGTGGCTGCTATCAATCAATTGAACCTCTCAATAGGCGAAGGTGAAAACCTTGGTTTGGTAGGAGAAACCGGTGCAGGGAAAACAACAACTGCCCTGAGCATCATGAATATGATACCAAACCCGCCAGGTAAAGTAATTTCCGGAGAAGTGTTATTTAAAGGTGAAAACCTACTTAAAAAATCCAAAAAAGAAATTCGAAAAATCAGGGGAAGAGAAATCTCGATGATTTTCCAAGATCCTATGACTTCATTGAATCCAGTTCTGACAGTTGGCGAACAGATATCTGAAGTTATCAGATTACATGAAAAGATTTCTAAAGCTGATGCAAGTTTAAAGGCACAGGAAATGCTTAAGTTGGTTGGAATACCACCAGATAGATTCATGGAATACCCTCATCAGTTTTCAGGAGGCATGAGGCAACGTGTCGGTATCGCCATTGCATTGGCATGCAATCCAACCTTGTTGATAGCAGATGAACCTACAACTGCCTTGGATGTCACGATACAAGCTCAGGTATTGGATTTAATGAAGAAATTGAAGAATGAACTGGGAACTTCGATGATATTGATTACCCATGATTTGGGGGTGGTATCTGAGATTTGTGATGATGTTGCAATCATGTATGCCGGTGAAATTGTTGAATATGGTACATTGGAAGACATTTATAACAGAACGGCTCATCCATATACAAAAGGTTTGTTTGGCTCAATACCGGTTTTGGATGACGAGAGCACCAGGTTGAATCCAATCATGGGATTGACACCAGATCCTACCAATCTGCCACCCGGATGTTCATTTGCACCAAGATGCACGCATGGCGACGCAACTTGTCATGAAAAAAAACCGGAAATGATCAATATTGGCGGCAAGCATCTTGTGAAATGTGGATATATCAAGCGACAAATGGGGGTGTATGATAATGAGTAATCTGCTGGAAGTCAGAAATTTAAAAAAATACTTCAAAACCCCCAAAGGTTTGCTGCATGCAGTTGATGATGTTAACTTTACGATTAAGATGGGTGAGACATTAGGCGTAGTTGGTGAATCAGGTTGTGGAAAATCGACATTGGGGAGATTGGTTTTGCATTTGATTGAACTGACAGATGGAGAACTATATTTTGAAGATGAGGATATTACAAATCCTTCAAGAGCAAAACTGAAAGATTTAAGACAAAATATGCAGATGATTTTCCAAGACCCTTTCTCATCACTGGATCCGAGAAAAACTGTCAAACAGATTATTGCTGAACCATTACAGGTTTATAAAAAGTTTGACACGTCAGAAAAACTCAACAAAAGAATTCTTGAGCTTATGACAACTGTTGGATTGGCAGAAAGGCTTGAGGGCGCATATCCCCATGAACTGGATGGTGGTAGGAGACAAAGGATTGGCATAGCACGCGCATTGGCTTTAAACCCTAAATTCATAGTTTGTGATGAGCCGGTGTCTTCTTTGGATGTGTCAATTCAGGCCCAGATTCTCAACTTAATGCAGGATTTGCAGAAGGAAATGAATCTGACATTTATGTTTATTAGCCATGACTTGTCTGTTGTAAAACATATTTCAGACCATATTTGCGTCATGTATTTGGGCAAGATAGTTGAGATATGCTCATCCAAGGAATTGTTTAAAAATCCGTTGCATCCATATACGCAAGCATTGTTGTCGGCAATACCAACACCTAAAATTGATAAAAGCAGTGAAAATCGCATTATTCTCAAAGGGGAAATCTCTTCACCCATCAATCCAAAACCTGGATGTCGATTTGCCCCTAGATGCTTGTATGCGATGGAGAAATGTTACGAGATTGATCCTGAAAGCATTGAGACCTTTCCAGAACATTTCGTCGCATGTCATTATGTGAATCAATGATATACCAGCTCGGCAATGATTGGGCAGGAGGAAATGTGTGGATTATAAGCTGAAACGAAATATGATTTTGAACGGGAATATGGCGTACGTCATTCTTACTTTGGCTACGCCTATTATGATTAATAATTTTATTCAAACTGTATATAATATCGCAGACACTTATTGGGTAAGCCGTATCGGAGATACCCAAGTTGCGGCGATAACTTTAGTGTGGCCAATCATATTTTTGATGATCTCGATTGGCATGGGAGTCTCCATAGCAGGAACCGCAATTATTTCCCAATATATAGGTGCGGGATTATTGAAGAAAGCCGAGATTGTGGCTGGTCAAGTGATTTCAATCTCATTTCTGATATCGACAGGAATAGGGTTATTTGGCGCAGTTTTCGCATCGTCAATCGTGAGTGCCATTGGTGGGACTGGTGAGTTGCTCTCAGAAGCAGTCGGTTATTTGCAGGTAATCTTCATCGGGTTGCCTACCATGTTTTTGTTTTTTTCATTCACAGCAATCAAACAAGGACAGGGAGATACGCTGACGCCTATGAAATATGGGGCTGTTTCTTTGTTAATGAATATTATACTGGATCCGATTTTTATTTTTACATTTAACTTAGGTATCAGAGGAGCAGCCATAGCAACCGTGTTATCACGAGGAATATTTGCTCTATATGCCATATATAGACTGTCAACAACCAATGACGGCAGCATCAGAATAAGCAAGAGATTGCTGAAACCAAATATCAAGGATTCAAAAACCCTATTGTCAATAGCGCTGCCATCTTCCTTGGGACAAGCGACAGAAGCATTCGGGTTTACCATTCTGACAATGTTTGTCTTGTCCTTTGGAGAGTCAACGGTTGCCGCTTTCGGCATCACAAATAGGATAAACTCATTGGTTCTAATGCCTGCCATGGGTATTGGCAATGCTCTGGCAACCATTGTTGGACAAAACCTTGGCGCTGACAACATTGAAAGATCTAAACAAGCAGTTAGAACAAGCGCTTTATTAAGTACCGGTTTTCTGGTGACGGGAGGTATGTTGATTCTCCTTTCAGCTGATTCTATCATCGGACTATTTACCAATAGTAGCGACGTTTTGTCACAAGGCACCTATTTTTTAAAACTGATAACTTTAGGATTGCCTTTGATGGGATTTTATCAGATATTCATAGGGACATTCCAGGGGTCCGGCCATACTGTTATGGCGATGATTGTTATGGCCAGCAGATTATGGTTGTTTAGGATTCCTTTGGTTATTTTTCTAAAAAGCATAACGGAGCTGGGAGAAAAATCAATCTGGTATGCCATGATATTGAGTAATGTATTGATTTGCTTGGTTGCGTTTGTAGTGTACCAGTCTGGCAGATGGCAGAAAAAAGTTATCCAAGAGAATAAACTCAAGAAGAAAATCATTCTGAGCGACGTCTAGTTTCATAGTTGAAAATACTAGAAAGACGAAATTGACTGACATAGTTTTATATGACAGATCAATTTTTTTTTTGTAAAATTCTAAATCTTGTAAATGACATATTTTAATGATAAACTATTACAGGTGATTAAATGACAAAATATGATAAAATTTTAATAATTGTAGTTCTTATAGCAAGCATATCAGGGATTATTGCAGTTAACAGCGCTGCTTTAAACTATAATAATTTGTATGCTGAAATTATTATCAATAATGAGTTGTATAAAAAATATACATTGGGCTATGGATTGGATGAAACGGTCGTAGTGGAGAGTTCGTATGGCAGAAATGTAATACATATAGACCATGACCATGCGTATATGCAAGAAAGCAATTGTCCAGACCAAATATGCGTGCAAATGTCCAAAATTAGCGAGCCCGGCGAAATAATTGTATGCCTTCCCCATAGATTGATTATAATCGTGACTGGGGAGAGTGGCGCTATTGATACTATTACACATTAACAGGAGAATGAATGAATAGGCCAGAAAAATATATTTTTCTGGCACTACTTACCTCTGGTGCTTTGATTTTGAGCTTGATCGAGAGTATGATACCTTTTCCGTTTGTAGCACCTGGGGCAAAACTAGGATTGCCCAATATGATCACACTGACAGTTATTGTGATTTTTGGCTTTAAGAGTGGTATGACGGTTGCTATATTAAGAACCATCTTATACCTTTTAGTGGCCGGCAATGTGGCTGGATTTCTGTATTCCTTCTCAGGAGCAGTACTCAGTACCATTATTATGGCGATCACATACAAATACTTCAACAATTATTTTAGTTTGATAGGCATCAGTCTCTTTGGTGCCCTTGCGCATAACACAGGACAAGTTATGACAGCATCATTGATGGTCCAAAATGTAAGAATATTCAGCTATCTGCCAATCATCTATTTGGTGAGCCTATTTACAGGTTGTTTTGTTGGTTATGCAACTATTTTTATTGTACAGAATCTAAAGAAGCAGTCACAAATAATGAAATGGAGTTGACATGGGGAAAAGTACTAATATGATTAAATGGATTTTTATAATTGCGGCAGGATCAATAATGGGAAATATTATTGGGAATGTGTTATCCAGATTCATACCCTTTCTTAGCTTGTCAGAATCCATCGGCTTAACGCCTGCGACTCTGGATCTCAGTTTTTTGACAGTGACATTTGGATTTAACGTAAATCTTAACCTTGCCGGTATAATAGGCATTATTATTGTGGTTTTGATTTTCAGAAAGATGTGATAGTATGGATAAATTGCTGTTAGCATCAAAATCACCTCGCAGGATAGAAATACTGCAAAAGTATCTGGATGACTTAATAACAGAAGCGCCATCAGTGGATGAAACCGTTTTTACCAAGCTAAAACCAGAGGAACTGGTCATGGCCATAGCTTTAAAAAAAGCTGTGAGCGTAATTCAGAATGGTCAATATGAGGACACAATCATTCTAGCCGCAGATACTGTTGTATACTCAGATAGAATAATCGGAAAACCTAAAGACAGAAATGAAGCATTTATGATTTTAAAAAACTTAAGCGGAAAATCACATAAGGTTTTTACTGGATTTGCCATTATGCATAGCAATAACAAAAAAAATATTATAGATTTTGAAGAGACGGACGTTTTTTTCGAGGATTTATCAGATGAAATGATAGAAAACTATTTGAATACAAACGAATATACAGATAAAGCAGGTGCCTATGGGATACAGGGTTATGGTGAAATGCTGGTGAAGAGCATCAGCGGATCCTATCCAAATGTCATGGGTTTGCCAATCAGCAAAATCAATAAGTATCTTATGACGTTATATGGCTTTAACTTGTTGAACTGACGGAGGTTATATGTGGCGGATGTGAATTATACAATCAAACAAATACCCTTGCAGGAAAGACCGAGAGAGAAACTGATTAAGTTGGGACCTCAAGCTCTCAGCAATTCCGAGTTGATGGCAATTATTCTGAGAGTTGGCAGCAACAAAGACACAGCAATAACACTATCTCAAAAGATTTTGAACCACGAAGAGCGTGGCTTGAGAAACATCGCAGATACAAATATTGATCTGTTGTTGGAATTTCATGGAATCAGCCATGCCAAAGCCGCCCAATTAATGGCAGCTGTGGAGCTTGGGAGAAGAGTTTCCAGGATTGATATCGATGATAGGTTTAAAGTAACCTCGCCTCAGGATATAGCCAATTACTTGATGGAGGACATGCGTTATCTTAAGAAAGAACATTTCAAAATTATAACATTGGATACAAAAAATAAGATTCTCGATATTTGCACTATTTCAATCGGAAGCTTGAACTCATCTATTGTCCATCCAAGAGAAGTGTTCCATGAAGCGGTTAAAAAATCAGCTGCTTCCATCATACTGATTCATAATCATCCAAGTGGCGAGACACAACCTAGTCGTGAGGATATCA
>DMAP01000443.1 GCA_003446975.1 Clostridiales bacterium
AGCAAACAACTCGGAAACAGAAGAACCGGCGAAGATCCAGGAGCATGTGGACAATTACCATAAACTCTATTACGGCATAACCGGGACTAAAATTGATTCGACTGAAATGATCAGACAATCTGAGCGGGTGTATAATTTCCAAAGGATTTTCAATATAAGAATGGGTAAAGGACTGAGAAAGGATGATCGGACGCCTTACAGAACTATGGGACCAGTAACAAAAGAAGAATACCTTTCTAGAGAATCCAACTATGATAAACAGTTGAAAGAACTTGGATTTGATCTGACTGGAAAGGCTGTTGAGGAAAAAATCGCCATACTCAGAGCCCATAGAGAGAATCAGTACGAGCAATTGACAGATGCTGTTTACAAAAGAAGAGGATGGACGATGAACGGCGTCCCAACACCTGAGAAATTAAAGGATCTTGGTATGGACCTGCCAGAGCTTTTGGAAGTGATAAATCCCTTTCTATAATTGATAAATTATCAAATAAGTTGTATTATAAGTGGAGAAGCAATTCTCTACTTATTTTTTGGAGGTATGGCATGCTATTGAACAATAGAGAATTCGAGCATTACACAGTCAACATGACAATCAGCGATGTCATCGAAGTCATGCGTTTCACTTATCCTAGATTGGTAGTTAAGGTCAACGGAAGACTGATTCAAAAGACTGATTACGATACAACAATTCTAAATGAAAATGATGATGTCAAGATACATCACTTATTAGCTGGAGGTTAATATGAACGAAAGATACGTGGGTAAACTGATTGAACTTTTAAAGAAAAATGACCTGGACGCCATGTTGCTTGTGCCTTCCGAAGAGCTTAAATTTCTTGCGGGATTTTCACCATATCTATGCGAAAGATTTCAAGGCTTGTTTATTAAGAAGAATGGTGGATATTTTTATTTCTGCAATCAATTGACCAAAGATGAACTAGAAGGATTGGTTCCTGATGACAAGGTATATGCATGGTCGGACAATGAAATATTTACTGATGCACTAAAACCGGTTTTCGAAAAAGAAGAACTGCTAGGGAAGCGGATAGGCATAAACTCTACCGCCAGAGCATTCAATATTCTCGATATTATGAAAACTATGGATGTGATCTTTTTAAACGGTAAAAGCCTCCTTGAGGAAATCAGAATCATCAAGACCCAGGATGAGATACAGAATATGAAAGAAGCCGCTAGAAGAACGGATGTGGTCATGGAGGAAATATTCGGTTTTATCCGACCTGGCTTGACCGAGGGTGAGATTTCAGAAGAAGTAAGGAAAAGCTTTGAAAGAAATGGCATGGCACCGGAGTTCGCAATTGTCGCATCTGGATCAAATTGCGCGTTGCCTCACTACTCTGGGAATGACAGAGTGATAGAAAAAAAAGATATTGTATTATTGGATATTGGAGGCAAGTACAATGGTCTTTGTTCAGATATGACCCGAACTGTATTTGTGGGTGGCGTGACAGAAAAAGAAGCCATCGCTTATAATACCGTATTGGAAGCAACACTCAAAGGCATAGAAACAGTTAAAGTTGGCGCAATGGCTAAAGAGATTGATACAGCAGCACGAAATGTTATCAAAGAGAACGGATTTGACCGCTACTTCACCACAAGAGTCGGTCACGGAATTGGGTATTCGGTACATGAAGCGCCATATATCAATGGTAACAGTGATTTGCTGATGGAGAATGGTATGACTTTCAGTATTGAACCAGGCATCTATATAAAAAATCAATTTGGGATTAGAATAGAGGATATTGTTTTGGTGGAGAATGGGGTTGGCGTTTCATTGAACGCAGCGACGAAAGAATTGATTGTTCTCTGAACTAAAAGGGGGTAAAAATGAAGTCAGTGAATTATATCTTTAGGGAATGGGTTGTACCGATAGTCGTAGCGCTTGCAATAGTTTTTTTGTTGAACAGATATATTTTCGTATTGGTGACAGTCCCGACAGGCTCCATGGAGAACACGATCATGCCGGGAGACAGGTTGTATGTTACGAAATTGTTTGATGTAGAGGAGTTAGAAATTGGTGATATTGTCGTTTTCGATTCTGATGAGCTGGATAAGATTCTGGTTAAAAGATTGATGGGCAGGCCGGGGGATGAGGTTTACATAGACGAAAACGGCATAGTCTATATAAACGGCACAGAAATAGAAGAACCTTATGCCAAAAACACACCACAGAATCCACAAATATTCAACGTTCCGGAGGGTTGCTATTTCTTCATGGGTGATTGCAGAGGAAGCTCTCATGACGCCCGCTCATGGATAAATCCTTATATTCCGGAGGACAAAATAATGGGGCTTGCCCTGTTCAGATTTTTCCCACTGAACAGGATGGGCACAATTGAATAGGAGGCTATAGATGATTAAAGAAAAAATCAACACAGAAAGGGTATTTCATTACTTCAGGGAGATATCCAAGATACCAAGATGTTCAAAGAAAGAGGAAAAAATCAGTCAATATCTGTATGACTGGGCAAAGTCAAAACAATTAAAAGTCATACAGGATAGGCAATTGAATATTATAATCTACAAAGAAGCGACTAAAGGCTATGAAAATTCACCAACAGTCATCCTTCAAGGACATATGGATATGGTCTGCGAAAAGAACGCTGATAAGATTCATGATTTTGACAAGGACCCAATCACGTTGGTGTATAAAAATGATTTTATTTATGCGGATGGAACCACTTTAGGTGCGGATAACGGCATAGCGGTAGCCATGATTTTAGCCATACTGGAATCCAACAACCTGGAACATCCGGCTATTGAGGCTTTAATCACCACCGATGAAGAGACCGGAATGACTGGTGTGGCAAACTTGGACGGTTCTCTTCTTAATGGCAGGATTATGATCAATCTGGATAGCGGAGATGAAGGCATGTTTCTGGCAGGTTGCGCCGGAGGTGGACGTTTGAATTTCTCTGCTGATATCATACAAGAAGACAGTCGATTGGAAAGCGAACTGAAACTGGTCATCAAAGGGCTTCAAGGTGGACACTCTGGTGCGGAGATACA
>DMAP01000227.1 GCA_003446975.1 Clostridiales bacterium
ATCTCTTTGCTGTCCGGTGGCGAGAAAGCTTTGACGGCTATTGCATTGTTGTTTGCCATTCTAAGGACGAAACCAACACCATTTTGCATATTGGATGAAATTGAAGCCGCATTGGATGACGCCAACGTCCATCGATTTGCAAAATATTTGAAGGAATTTTCAAAAGAGACACAATTTCTAGTCATCACACACCGTAAAGGAACAATGGAATACGTGGACACCTTATATGGGGCCACAATGGAAGAGGAAGGCGTAACAAAGCTGGTTTCACTTAAACTATCGGATTATAATCATTAGGAGGTCAAATGGCTATTAATATTTTTAAGAAATTCTCTGAAGGATTGTCAAAAACAAAAACTGATTTGTCAGGCAAGCTAGACAATCTATTCAAGCTTCATAGCAAGATTGATGATGAACTTTTAGACGAGTTGGAAGAAATTCTAATCACATCCGACATGGGTGTGGAATCGACAATGGAAATCATCGATAAACTCAGAAAAACGGTTAAAGATGAAAAACTGAAAGATCACAAGAGTATTCTGTCCGCTTTGAAGAAACATCTGAAGGAAGCGATCATGGAAGGGGAAACCTTTGATGATGAGAGTATGGAAACACCGATGATTATTTTGATTGTTGGTGTCAACGGAGTCGGGAAAACAACAACCATAGGCAAATTGGCCCACAGATACCAATCCATGGGGAGAAAAGTGCTGGTTGCCGCTGGGGACACCTTTAGAGCCGCAGCCATTGACCAACTACAGATATGGTGCGATCGTGCAGGGGTGGAAATCATAGCTAACAAGGAAGGCAGTGATCCTGCCGCGGTTATATTTGATGCCATACAGGCGGCAAAAGCCAGAAAAACTGATATATTAATCTGTGACACGGCGGGCAGACTGCACAATAAGAAGAATTTGATGAATGAGCTGAATAAAATATTCAGGGTGGCTGAGAAAGAGTATGACACAAATCACAAACAGGTTTATTTGGTTCTTGATGCAACAACCGGTCAAAACGGCATCATTCAGGCTAAAACCTTCAAAGAGGTGGCGAAAATAGACGGGATTATTTTAACCAAGCTGGATGGCACAGCAAAAGGAGGCATCATCATTCCAGTGCAAAAAGAATTGAATGTTCCTGTAAAATATGTCGGATTGGGTGAAAAATTAGATGATCTTCAGGTATTTGATCCCAACAACTTTGTTGAGGCATTATTTGAATAAATTATTTAAAAAAAGTGGATCTGAGTATTGACAACATGGTGGAAATAGCTTAGAATTACTTGTTGTCAAGTAAAAAACTTTACAGGTGATGCCATGCTGGAAAGAGTCGAAGAAATAGGAAAATTGTTTGATTATTATTCAAATCTGCTCAACAGCAAGCATAAGGAAGTCTTGGAGCTATATTACTTTCAAGATATGAGCCTGAGTGAGATTTCAGAGATAATGAATATGACAAGGCAAGGTGTTTTTGATTTATTGAAACGTGCTGAAAACAATCTCCAATTTTATGAAACAAGTCTGGGTTTGATTGAGAAAAGCAAAAAAATGATAACAGATCTTGAAGCAATAAAGGACAAACTGTTAAATGATACCGATGGCAAAGATATTCTGATATCCGACATCGAAAAAATTATAGAATCAATGTAGGTGGATTAATGATATTTGAAAGCTTATCAAATAAGTTGCAGGGCGCGCTCAACAAGCTTAAAGGCAAAGGGAAGCTCGGTGAAAAGGACATAGATGAGGCGATGAGAGACATCAGGCTATCCTTATTGGAAGCGGATGTCAACTTCAAGGTCGTAAAAGAGTTTGTCAAGCGTGTGAAGGAAAGATCAATGGGCTCAGAGGTTATGGAGAGTCTGACACCTGGTCAGCAAGTGGTCAAGATTGTCAATGAAGAGATGATCAAGATTCTTGGTGAAAAGGAGTCTAAAATACAATTTTCATCTTCAGAAGCTACAGTTATCATGATGTGTGGGCTACAGGGCGCAGGCAAGACCACAACGGCAGGAAAGTTGGCATTGAGATTCAAGAAACAGAACAAGAGACCCTTGTTGGTAGCATGCGATATTTACAGACCTGCTGCCATCAAACAGCTAGAAGTTGTCGGAAAAAGCGTCGAGGTGCCTGTATTTAAGATTGAAGACGAAAAAAATCCGGTTGTCATTGCTGAAAAAGCATTGAAGGAAGCCAGAAAGAATGGAAACGATGTACTGATTATTGATACCGCTGGAAGATTGCATATTGATGAAAAACTGATGGAAGAGCTTATTCAAATCAGGGACAAGGTCAAGCCAAGTGAAGTGTTGTTGGTTCTTGACGCCATGACTGGTCAAGATGCTGTTAAAATAGCTGAATCATTTAATAAGGATATGGAAATAACCGGTATCATATTGACTAAGGTTGATGGGGATGCTAGAGGAGGCGCTGCTATTTCCATCAGAACGGTGACAAACAAGCCTATTAAATTTGTGACAACCGGTGAGAAAATGGCAGATCTGGAGGCATTCCATCCTGACAGAATGGCGTCTAGAATTCTGGGAATGGGTGATTTGCTAAGTTTGATCGAGAGAGCCCAAGAGTCATTCGATTCTAAAAAAGCCAAAGAGATGGAAGAAAAAATAAGAGGCCAAGGCTTCACGTTGGATGATTTTCTAGATCAGATGGAGCAAATGAAGAGTCTGGGACCATTGGACCAATTATTGGAGATGATTCCAGGTGCCAATTCAAAACAGCTGAAAAACCTGAAGATT
This sequence comes from Clostridiales bacterium, assembly GCA_003446975.1. GTDB lineage: Bacteria > Bacillota > Clostridia > Tissierellales > Dethiosulfatibacteraceae > 38-11. The sequence continues at coordinate 2,756 of DMAP01000227.1, forward strand.
GACGAGAAAGAGTTGGTTTTTATTAAAGCCATCATACAATCCATGACCAAAAAAGAACGAAGGGATCCATCCATCATCAATGGCAGCAGAAGAAAGCGAATCGCCAATGGTAGCGGAACTTCTGTCCAAAGAGTGAATAAACTGCTGAAACAATTCGCAGAGACACAAAAGATGATGAAGAGAATGGGCGGCATGGGCAAAATGATGAAAAAAGGCGG
>DMAP01000220.1 GCA_003446975.1 Clostridiales bacterium
TCATCGGAAATCGATTTCCGATGACTTTTTGCATCGTTTTTAAATATCAATTTAGTTAATTAGCATTTGCAACACCTCAGATAAGATGCTTTTCCGCATCATATTTATGCTTTTTTGCATCGCTAATACCTATTGCTTTCCCCCATCTTGTACAATATTGTAAGATTTTAGCTTTCTGACGATTGTCGATTGATTGACATCCAGAATCTTAGCTATTTTTCTTGTTGATTTGTACTTATTGACTGCCAGCTGAAGAATTTTTTTCTCAGTCTGTTCTGTCGCCTCTTTTAAAGGTAGAATCTGAGTAACTCTTACGGCATCTGTAACATCATTTTCTCCCTTAATATTTGCTGGTAAATGGTATAAATCAATTACATCTTCTTTGGTCAGAATCATCAATCTTTCAATGGTGTTTTGAAGTTGTCTGATATTGCCGGGCCAATTGTACTGTATCAGTCTTTCTTCCGCTTCAATTGTCAGTGATTTGTTTATATTGTATTTTTTATTCAGTTTATTAATGATAGAGTAGATCAGTTTGGGGATGTCTTCCTTTCTATCTCGCAGCGGAGGAACATATAGATTTATAACATTAATTCTATAAAACAAGTCTTCTCTGAACTCCCCATCTTCAATCATCTTCTGTAGGTTTTTATTGGTCGCATAAATGATGCGAGAGTCTATTTTGATTGGCTTGACTCCACCTATTCTCATAATCTCCTTGCTTTGAATGGCATTGAGAATTTTGACCTGAAGATTCAAAGGCAAATCGCCAATCTCATCTAGAAATAGTATCCCATCAGAGGCAAGCTCAAATAGTCCAATTTTTCCTTCTTGTTCTGCCCCGGTAAAAGCCCCCTGCTCATAACCAAATAATTCCGATTCAATTAGATTTTCAGGTATGGCGCCGCAATTGACCGTTATCAGCGCTTTATCAGACCTGTCGCTAAACTCATGGATTTTATGAACCAAAGCACCCTTGCCTACTCCCGACTCACCTGTAATCAATATGGAGGAGTCTACTCTCGCCACACTGATAGCCGATTCTAACAAATTCTGCATCAACGGGCTCACAGCTACAAAGTCATCCTTATCACTGTTTAGCAGTCTGGTTCTTTCCAGTTCATTGGCATAATGAATATTCAGTTCCTTTGTTTTTTCCAGTTGTTGCTTCATATTAACTATGTCGGTAATATCTCTTACATTCACTACCACATGTGTCAGAATGCCGTCATCGCCAAATAAGGGTGTGCCTGTGGCAATGATCTTTTGTCCTTTTTTGGGTCCGGATGTTATCTCAACCATAGTTGTCGATATTTTCTGGCTTTTCAATGTCTCCAATGCAGCCGAATTATCGTACAAGCCTGTGCTAAGAAGATCCTTGACATAGCGACCTATAATCTCCTCTCTTCTGAATCCGGAAATTTTCTCCCATGCATTATTGACACGTGTCACAATACCTTTCTCATTGCAAATATATAATCCATCATAGGAGCTTTCTATGATTTCGCTCAGAAACTTGGAATATCTCTTGGTAACATCCAGTTCATGGCTTGCTTTTTCAAGATCTGAAACATCTAGGAAAACACTTATAGCACCCATGCATTCGCCTTCATAAATAAAAGGAGCTCTGTTGGCAATGATTGTATGACCGTTGATAATGTTTTTGATATTTATCTCTTCTTCCTTAGTGTGTACCACGTTCATCAGATTCATATTGGGATCCAAGTGGGAAATATTTCTACCTATCATATCTGATCTTTTTCTATCAAGTATCCTCTCAGCAGCCACATTATAGATCATGATAGAGCCCTGTTCGTCAATGACTAGTATTCCATTATAAGAAGAATCCAATATCGATTTGAATAACTTTATCTCCTGTTGATATGTTTTTTTGAAGCTCTCACACATCTCAGACCTCACATAAAACCCTACAAGTTTCATTTGGTTGGTCAAAATAGGTATGATTTCTTGATTTATAGTATCAAAATAATGCAGTATTTCGTTATCATCTCTAAATGTTGTTACGGGCTGGATGTCTCCGATGTTTAAAGCTTCATGTCCTTCACTGAGAGATCTGATAACATCCTTAAAACTAACCACACCCAAATACACACCATTCATATCAACAACAGGCAATGTATGGAAACGAGTGTTTAAGAATACATTGATAATATCGTTCGAGTTATCTTCTTTTGATATGAAATGATTTTTTATTAGATTTGGAAAATGAACATCTATCATATTTACAGTCTCCTCATGCCGAAATAAACTTAAATCTTGTAATTATTATTCCATTTATAATAAATTCTAACACAAGTATTATGTTTGTCAAGATTCTCAAAACTCTCGCTTCAGCATAGAAAAAATCATCTGATCTCTGTAATTGTCCCCAGATTTATAGGATTCTCTCAATACGCCATCAAGAGTCATTCTCAACTGTCTGTACAAATGAATACCTGCGTGATTGTCAGTAAAGACATCCAACCAAAATCTATTGATGCAAAGTTCTTCAAAACAGTACTTCATCAATGCAGTTATAATTTCCTTGCCATAGCCATGATTCTTATCTGATATGATAATCCTTCTAAGTTCAAAGACGTCTGATTTTCTGTCAATTCCGGATAAAATAAACCCTTTTGAAGTATGGCTGACTTTATCCTCTATAATCATCAAAAAAGTATTATCATCCTTAATCTCATCCAGATGTTCTTCAAGGGTTCCTTGGAAAACAAAAGCATTATTTTCATCCGATTGTTCCAGTTTCATTATGAAATCCAGGTCATTTTTCACAGCCAGTCTGACTGTCAGCCTTTTTGTATCAAACAGAAATCTCATAATTGTTTCTCCAATTCGATTAAAACCTCTTTTGCATTCCCTTGTATTGTCAAATCAAAGCTATTTTGGGAGTCTATCACCCTGTTAATGTAAACCTTGGTGGCGTTAGTCATGAATGGAAGCTGACTTACAGGATAGACCCTAAGGCTTGTACCAATAACAATCACAAGTTCAGATACTTCTATTTCTGAAATAGCCTTGTTCAGAGCATCATGCGGGAGTCCTTCCCCAAATAGGACTACATTCGGTCGAAGTCGCCCCCCACAGAATTCACAAGGTTTTTTGCTTAAGAAGGCTATCTCATTTGCTGGGGATAGACAGTTATGACATCTGAAGGTCCGAATGGATCCATGAAGATAGTAGACCCTTTCACTTCCTGCAATATGATGGAAATCATCAACATTTTGTGTTATTAAGGCTTTTATGATCCCCTTCTTTTCCAACCTGGCAATAATATGGTGGCCTTCATGTGGACTGTGTTGCTTCAATGTCTCAACACGCGTTTTGTAGAACCCATAGAAGGTGTCATAATCTTCTCTGATGGTTTCAGGTCTTGCTACCGTCATAGGATCTATCTTTTGCCATAGTCCATCATTTGACCTGAAATCCGGTATGCCGCTTTCAGTTGACATCCCCGCACCTGTCAGTATTACTGTTTGCGTTGTTTTTTTCATCAAAGAAGCCAACTTAATGATTTTTTGATGGGTCTCTCTCATAATCCTTGCTCCTTCTACTTAATTCTCCAAACCGGTTTCCTTTTGTCTAAAAAGGCCTTTACGCCTTCTTGCCCGTCTTCAGTGGTGCAAAGTGTTGCAAAATGATTATCTGTGAGATCCAATGCCTGTCGAAGATTCAAGTCTTCCATTTTATAGAAGGATTTCTTGCCCGATTGAAGTGCAATCGGGCTTTTGTCCGCTAACTTCCTCGCGAACTTAAGCGTCTCTGATTCCAGTTCGTCATCATTGACTACTTTATTGATTAGTCCTATTCTTAAAGCTTCATCCGCATTGATCAGTTCTCCTGTCATAATTAGCTCCAGCGTCTTTTTTCGACCCAGATTTCTCAATAACGGGACTGCTGGTCCCATACAAAATAAGCCAATATTCACAGCAGTAGCTCCAAAACGGGCATTTTTCGTCGCGATGGCAATATCAGATGCCGCCACGATACCCACTCCATTTGCAACCGCGATGTTTCGTACTGAAGCAATAACCGGTTTGCCCATCTCGGACATGGTTATATTCATTCTCCCCATCAACTCCGACCAAGCAACATATTCAGCATGTGATTTGCCATCCACATATCGCACGTCAATCCCTGTGCAAAAATTCTTGCCATTGGCATTGATGATCACAACATTGACTTCCTGATCATTCTCCATATCCTGTAACGCATTATTTAATTCTGTTGCCAGCTCAATGTTGAAGGTGTTGTTTGCATCTGGTCTGTTTAAAGTTATGGTGCCAATCCTGTCAGATTTGTTCAATATTACACTTTTATAATTCACCTTGACCTCCCTAATGATACAATATGACTATAGTGGTTATTATATCATTTTTGAGAGGTTTTAAACTACAAAAAAGCGAAAGAAGTTATCTCCCGCTTTCATTTTCTTTTTTATTGGATGCGATTATGTCTTCATTAAAAGCATTAAGGCTAACAATGGCAGTAATATATAAATCATCAGAGAAATTCTTCTGCGATCAATCCGTTTGAATATTTTTATGCCAAATATTCCAGCTATCAGCGATGCAAAAACTGATGATAAAATGAAGGGAAGCGTAACGGTTGATATATTCCCGTAAAATATATGCATTACTGATGAATATAAACCAGCCATCAAAAAACTGAATTCCATACTAGCTTTGAAAGCTAGAGTATTATTGGTAATGTTCATGTAATAAACTAAAAAAAATGGTCCGACAATATTGAACATGCCCGTTGAAACTCCGGTTAAGAGGCCGAAAAATACACTATTGAATGTTGTTTTTTTTAGTTCGATTCTATTTTTTTGACAATAGAAAAAAAATCCTGTAAGAAAAAAAATCAGACCTGATAGAATGACTTTCAAGATTATGTCTTCAAAGGTCATTAAAAGGTATATGCCTAAATTGATGGTCAGAAAAGCAGATATGATTGGCAGTGCGACAATTTTCAAATCTATGCTTTTTCTCAGAATTATAACCATCTGTACACCAATCGCAACGACTGTAACCGCCGATATTGCCGAACAGTAACGCATCGGCAATACAAACGGCATGAGCGTCATGGCTACCATAGCATAGCCGAATCCACTGACAGCCTGCAAAAAAGCCGATAGGAAATTAATTGCTGCAATCAGAATCAATTGGAGAACAAACTCATCTACCACCATTTTATCTGGTCAGTCACATGCTTTCTAATCCTAATGAATTCAGGGTCTGTGACATCTCTTGGTCTTGGCAAATCGACGATAACTTCTTCTCTTATTGTCGCAGGTTTATTAGTCAATATTAGAATTCTCTCAGCAAGATAGACAGCTTCCTCAATATTATGTGTTATGAAAACAACTGTAGCACCTAATTCTTTCCATAAGCGAATAACCTCATCTTCCAGATAAAAGCGAAGTTTAATGTCCATTTGCCCATATGGTTCATCCATAAGCAACAGGTCTGGATTCATTGCAAATGCTCTGCCTATTATAATCCTTTGAGCTGTACTGACAGAAAGTTGATGAGGGTATCGGTTCCTGAATGATTCCAGCCCCAATAAAGATATGATTCTTTCTACTCTTTCATCAATTTCAGGTTTTGGTAGCTTTTTTATTTCCAATCCAAACCTGAGGTTTTTTTCAACCGTAAGCCAGGGCATTGAGGAAGGTTCTTGAAAAACAAATGCCAGATTGTGTTTTTTAGCATCTGCAGGCTCTCCATCAATATACAAGTCTCCTTTGGTTGGAGAATAGATCCGAGTCAACAGATTCAAAAAAGTAGTTTTACCACACCCTGTTGGACCAACCACACAAAGAAACTCACCTTTTTTTATATTAAAGGAAATATTATCGAGAACATGCAGATCATCAAAATATTTTGTTAGGTTTTTTACTTCAACCTTATAATTTTCATTTTTCAAATTCATTTCACTCCCCTGCCTCATAACGCCAAATCCGTGTTTTCTGATACGGCTTTTCTAATTCTCAAGAATTCAGGATCTATAGCGTTTCGAGGTCTTGGTAGGTTAATTTCATATATTTCCTTAATAGTTGCTGGATACTGACTCAATAAAATAATCCTATCCCCCAAAAACACAGCTTCCTCAATGTTATTTGTAACAAATATGACTGTTCTCTTCTCTTGCAGCCAGATTCTCTGGATTTCCTCTTGCATGGAATAGCGTGTTTGGGCATCAAGCTGTCCAAAAGGTTCATCCATAAGCAAAATCTCAGGATTGTTAGCATATGCTCTAGCAATGCCAACTCTCTGTTTCATCCCACCAGACAATTGATGTGGGTATGATTTTTCAAAACCTGATAGCTTAACAAGATCAATATATCTCTGTGCGGTTTCTCTTCTTGTTTTTTTATCGATTCCTGACATCTGTGGTCCAAACTCCACATTTCCCATTACCGTCTTCCAAGGCATTAGTGCCAGCTTCTGAAAGACCATCCCTATTCTACTGTCGCTTCCAAACAATCTCTCTCCGTCAATATAAATGGAACCTGATACCGGTTTTTCCAGCCCTGCAATCATATTGAGCAGTACACTCTTTCCACAATGTCCCGGTCCTAGTATGACTAGAAATTCATTGTCATATACTTCCAAAGAAATATTGCGGACAGCTTCTTTAACTTCGTTTTCCACAACATAGCTTTTAGATAAATTTTCTAATTTTAAAATGACTCTTTTTTTCT
>DMAP01000104.1 GCA_003446975.1 Clostridiales bacterium
AAGATATTTATGAGTGAACCTTGCAAGAGCTCCATCAGTGAGAAGTATTCTTTTGATTATTTTTGAATATTTAAAACGCTTGCATGTTTAGCTACGACCGATCTATGTACAGAACATTACATTAGTGTTATCATTTGTTTAGTTGTATCGATCTCTTGAAATACTAGTTTATAACATGTCAGGAGTTATTATGACAAATATCATTGAAGCTCTTCGTCAAGAATCCGTTGCGAAGCTATTTACAGGCAAAGTTTTTTTCCGCAGTTTTGAGACTTGGAAAGGCGAAATAAATAGCATCACTCCGAACAAAACTTCGAGGCAAGTGATTGATCTTGGCGATCATTTATCAGAAATCTTCAGAACAACTAGAACTGCTGGGCGCGGTCAAGGGGATGTATCCGGCGGCGGTGCCGCTTGGGAATCAATTGTGTGTTGGTATTTAAACCTTTGCTCAATTGGCAGGCGTTCGGTAGCTATTAAGCATTCTCGTGCCCTGATCCCTGATCCAATTTGTGATGCAATTACCGTTAACTACAGAAACTTCGTTTCAAATACTGAATCAGACCTTATTGTAATTGTTTTTCCTGATAAGCCTGAGTACCAAATTGACAAGGAACTTATCCATGTAAATGATGCAAATGGACGTCCAGTACCACTTTTTTCGCAGGGTCGCAATCCAAAATACAACCTCAAAGCTGTTCTCAATGCTTTATGCCACAGAGATTTTAGCGAAATAGAGATACACATAATTCAATGTAAAACAAATTGGAATGATAATGCCCAAATTCCTATGTTATGGGACATGATATATTCGGCAACGAATTTTCGAAACAATGTAACTATCGGAAGAAATGGATATTCAATTGCAAATATTGCTCAATTTTCATATTCATTCGTCACAGTTCCTACAAGCAGGATTACCTCAATTACTCCTAATTCAACGTGCGTGAAGCGAGTTTCTAATATTTCTGGGGGTAATTATTGGGGACGTCCAACGCAAAACAATGTCGCAAGTTCAATAAAAGAGATGCTCCTGAGAAACCTTTCGCGTGGTCATGGGCAAAATTTCCTTACGACTTTACAAACGGAGTTGCAAAGACTTAACACCGAGTATACGTTCTTTGGTCTGTCCTAAGCAGGGTTTATTGAATCATCCCTCCAGAATACACACACGTACAACGGATGTTCATTCTCTAGAAAGATACTGGCCACTACATTTTTGTTGCAATCATAATTCAGATTAGTAGTAAAAATTTGTAGGGTACACAACAAGAACAGGCAAATATTGCAATAAGAACTGCGTAAGCACATGGCGCGCAAAGCCGATTATTTAGTCTGATCATTTCGTCAAATCAAAGCAGGTATTATTCATCCACGATAGCTCTGCAAAACAGGAACAAGCTTCTCCTGAAGCTTGTTCCTTATTATTCAAGTACTTTAATGATCTCTAAAGCAACAGCTTTTGCCAATAGTGGTGGCACAGCGTTCCCGACTTGCGTATATTGTGGAACTTCGACTCGACGCAAAAGTCCCCCGGTTGTTCTCTTCCCCAGAAATTCGAAAGAGTCATCGAAAGACTGGCAGCGAGCCATNNACGCTGAAAGTTCTCGGTTCCCAAGGGCTGATATAATCATCCGCAATTGTCACTACCGTTGCTGATGGCAAATCGGGGCTCCAACGCTGACGGATGTTTTTTTTTGTCAAAAGTACTGTCGTTTGTTCTTTTGTTGATCGCCCCTCTTTGAAAAGGGAAACCACCTCGGATGATGTCATTCTAAAAGCGTCACAGCAGAGTTTTATAAGAGCAGGTTTCCCCGTTAGATCGATCCCTTTTTCTAAAATTCTCTTCATAAGAAGCGTACCTGATTCACCGGGGCTGAATAACTCGAATCGTTCTCTTACCACATCAGTTTGTTTTGGCAAATCAGTATTAGCTTTGTACTCAGCTGGAATTGGAAAACCGTAGATATCCGGAGTCCGTCCATTTATGCTCTCAGTCTGATATTGACTGTTTCTTTCATTAACCGCAAACCTAATTGATGCATCAGTTATCAAATCTCCTATTGCATCTTTCAAAGTTAGATAATTATCCGGTAAGACAGTCGGCTCAGGATAATTGGGTGGGGTCAATCCATTGCGATATCCCATAAAGATAATACGATTTCTTCTTTGAGGCACTCCATAATCCGCAGCATTCAGAATTCTTGGTTTTAATGTGCTATATCCAATTTGCTCAAGTTCGCTTTGCAAAATAACTGGAGTCACACTACCATCAGGATATTCGATTCCTGTGATCCCAATATATCCTGAAAACTGCATATCAACGAATCCCTCAACATTTTCAAAGACTATGTATTTGGGACGGATTTCATTGATTACTCTTACATACTCCCCGAATAGCATATTCCTTGGATCTGATTTGTCCCTTCTTCCCGCCCTTGAGAAGCCTTGACAACTAGGTCCGCCAATCAGCAAATCAATATCCGGAACATCTCTCCCTTTGAA
>DMAP01000178.1 GCA_003446975.1 Clostridiales bacterium
CCCCATACGGCAAGGCCTGCGCCGATGGCGGTGACGAGGGTTTGCAATACGTCGATTGCGCTGTTGAAGAATTCCATTGTTTTGACCTCCTGTTTGTTATTTTGGGGAAAAGAAAACACCATCCGTGGACGGATGGTGGTGAATTTTTACATCATTTTTTTCGCCGTTATATGCTTAACTCTGCTTTTCGAAACAGCAGGTTAACTCCCAATTAATAATTTCTATTGTTTTGGTCACTGAGAATGTATCCATAGAAATCTGATTTGCTCGTAAAGAATTGAAAACTCGTTGTTCAAAGCCAGTGTCTTTAATCCTTTGAACAAACTCATCTAGCTCAATGGAAGCATATTTCTCCTTATCAAACGAAGTATGATGTAAATAAGCGACGCTGCTTTTAAATATCAATGTTTCATACTCTGCTGATGCTACATAATTTCCTAATAATCTACTGAGGTACATTAATGTTACTTTTGATCTTATATAGGGCGTGAGTTGGTATCCGCTGCAAGTGAAAAGTATGTCAAATGCTTGGGATAAATAACTGCGAAGCGCAAAAGAAAAGACTGTTGCATCTGATGCATCTTTGGGCAAAGGTAATATGTTCTTTGACTTATATACGGAAAAGCGATGTTTCAAATCATCAGAGTTCTTATCAGTCTTATTCAGTAATATTGCAGACTCAACGCTTTTGTGAAGTCCAAGCACGATGTCATCTATAGTATTATATGACTCATAATACTCATCCAGCGAATGCGGTCTTACAGTAAAAAGACTAAAAAAAGCTTGCTCTGTTGCATCTTGGATTTGATCTTTATCTATTCCCGAGAGCAGCCTAACTGGGAGGACGAAAATCTTTTCATGTACCTTTTCTAGTATTTCGATATTATCTTTAATAGTTGCTCGGATTTGGTTCCGCATTTTATCATTGAATTTTTCTTCTGGAGAGTTGAGTGCCATATAGATATATCCGTAAATCGGATCATCCCAAATATGGTGATCACCAAAGCATAAAAATGGATAATGTTCGTAATCAGCTAAGTCTAGTATAGTTGCGGCGGTAAATATATACGTTCTATAAGGTGTTGAAAGATACTCTAGAGCAGATTGCACAAGTCGCTTGTTTTTATGCCAGAAAACATTAATCTCATCAAGTATTGCTCTGGTATCTTTTTCAAAGAGACTATCCAAGGTTTTAACTAAGACCGTCTTATAGCTCTTTTGTAGTTCGATGATTTCATCGTAAAGGAGGTCACTCATCTACTTTACCTCATCAAAACTCGAAGGAAGCCCGTAAACATCTTTTAGCACATCAATGATCTTATTCATGACACCAACACAATCGTCCCAAATATCTTTCATTTTTTGAACGTTGTCGATGTCGGGAACACAATGATATTGATGAGCAGCAGAATTACACTTAATTAAGGCACTTTCTCTAATCGCTCCCCATAATCCATGCTCATAAGCTGAGTCGTAATCGTAATACAAGCCAAACAATTCCTTCTCACCTACAGCAATTGCCTTTTCTCGGACATTTGTTTTATCGAAGTAAGTGGTATCCATATCAATGAATTCTTTATTCTTATATTCGCCTACGAGCAAGTCGATATAATCATACATCACATGACTTTTGGGAAGTTCCCTTCCCGCTTCTCTGTAGCGCTCGGCGATTAACTTATATTGCCCTATACCATAGTACTGGTACTCGGTCCAAATATCATCGTGTTCAGATTCATTTTTAATAAGGTACTTAAGAACAATATAGTTTTCAATTAGAATTCTTACAATGCTTCTTCCTACGATTGTTTGATATAGATCGTGTTCAACAACTTCAAGTATTCGTTTATAAGAATAAGTTGCTATTCCCAAAATCACCAACAATTTATTATCCAGTGGACGAGCAGCGACCAAGATATCAGTATAGTATTGTAATATATGTTTAATCGCTGCGATATATTTCTCTGTATCGTTATGATCAGGAGATATGTTTAGTGAGAATAATTCACAGCTACTCAATTTGCTTATTCCTTCCCAAAAAATATCCGAATATTCTTCTTTGCTTTCATCCATTTCTAACGGTATTGAGAGTTCCATTGCTCTCACAGTCGGTCTGATCATGCGCATTTTTTTGGCTGAGTGAGGAAGTGTTGGATATTCGAGCAACATTTCTAGGGTTTCTTGTGGCATATGTAATCTTCCAGTCAATAGTTGACAATATAGAACGAGAAATCGAATGTCGGTAGAAAACTCTGACTGATGATCACTTGCTTCATTAACAATATCATTAATTACGGCGGTTCGATCTTCAGGTGAACGCTGAGATGCAAAGAAAGATGAAAAACAAGGATACCTAGAGTATGTGAAAATGACCGTCAATGGAGCCATGACTTTAACTTCAATAAAATCGGCAAACAGATTATATAAGTTTTTCTGATCATTTTCGGAAAGGTTCAAGATGTCAGAAAATCGTGGTAAAAACGTGGATGAAGTATGCTCTCTAAATGCTTGCAGCAAATGACAGCACTTTACAAGCCCTTCGTCACGTCCATAATACTTCAATATGAGTCCAAGCCAGATATACTCAGGGAGACGACCATGGAACCAGGATTCTTCTCTGCTGAGTTCCTTCATTATTTTGTTAAATGGTGTGATGAACTTTCCTTTAACATAGGTATGATCTGATAGTTTGCTGTTTTGCATTATTTACTTTATCCTCCAAGTGACAAACTAGGTGCCATT
>DMAP01000280.1 GCA_003446975.1 Clostridiales bacterium
ATTCTACTTGCGAACCTTTAAAAGTTTTAATTAATTCATTCATAAGTCTACCTCCCAACACCCATCCACATTAAACCAATCAATCGGTTTGCTTCTTCTTCCGGTACAACTTGAGTATTTGTCATCAGAAGATCAGCTAATCGCTGGCCGATTAATGCCTTAAAGACAAATGCCATATCTTCAGACTTAAGGTTGCTATCAAAAACTCCCTCTTCGATTCCCTTTTCAATGACCTTTTGCACCTTAATCATTGAGTGGCCTTGCCACGTTCTGATTTTATCTGATGTTGGATTTGACAATGATGGCAACTCCTGAAACAGTATCTTATATAGGGTGAAGTTGTTTTGCAGTCTATTAATGGACTCTACCGCCAATGTTTCCAGTTGAGTCCGTATCGAACCCTCCAACGGGTTTTCTCGCTCTTCTTCGACTATTTCATTTATCAGTGAGTAAAGTATATCTTCTTTTGACTTATAGTATTCGTACAGGCTTGATCTTGCAATTTTAATAGAAGATGCAATATGCTCCATGGTTGTTATCTGGTAACCTTGTTTTGAAAACAGCTCCAAAGCAGCCTCCATTATTTCATTCTTTCTCTCTTCAGCGCTTTTATAGCTTCTCATAAAATTTATCATCCTTTCTTACTATGACTATAATAAATCCGACACAGTGTCGTTTTGATTATAAACGACACTGTGTCGGATTGTCAAGTGAATTTATACACAAAAAAATAGACCTAAGTCAATTAATCGGTCTATTTTAATGTGGTGCCGAAGGCAGGACTCGAACCTGTACGAGCTTGCGCTCACTAGAACCTGAATCTAGCGCGTCTGCCAGTTCCGCCACTTCGGCNNATCATACCATATTATTTTTTCTTAAGCAATAAGGGATTGATCTCAAGGCTATTTATTTTATAATGCAACGTCTGGCGCGGTATGCCTAGCATTTGTGCTGTTCTTGTAATTGAGCAGGAATTCTCAACCAGAGCCTTTTGTATCACTTCTTTTTCAAAAGCGTTGGTCATTTCTTTTAATGGTTTGTGGGTCATTTTCAGGAACTCCTCCGAAAACATGGTTTCTTCGTCCTTCATTGGCACCATATCTGTGAAGCCAGGCAAATCCTCACATGTGATTATGTCGGCATCTGCCATCAGCATGCCATGTTCTATTGCATGTTCCAGTTCTCTGACATTCCCTGGCCAGCTATGTCTTAGTAAAACTTTCATTGCTCTTTGTTCTAACCCTGTTATTTTTTTGTACAATTTTCTATTAAATTTCTTGATGAAATAATCTGTCAGGGTAATAATGTCTTCCCTTCTGTCTCTTAGTGGTTTGATATCTATATTCAACACATTTAGTCTGTAGAACAAATCCTCTCTCAATTTGCCAGCTTTTACAGCTTCTGATGGTTTCACATTCATAGCCGCTATCACTCTTACATCAACTTGTCTTGTGTGTTTGTCGCCTATTCGTCTGATATGACCATCTTGAATAACCCGCAAAAGCTTGGCTTGCAAAAAAGTGTCCATGGAATTGACTTCATCGAGAAATAATGTACCCTTATCCGCCAGTTCAAAAAGACCCGGTGAATCCTTGGAACCGGTAAAACTACCGACTGATGTACCAAATAATATGCTTTCCAGCAAGGTAACGGGTATAGCCGCACAGTTCTGAGCGATAAACGGATATCCCTTTCTTTCGCTGAGATTGTGAATGCTTTGCACTACCATTTCTTTTCCCGTTCCGGTTTCGCCTGATACGATGACCGGCGAACTACTTGCGGCTATCTTTCTGATTTTTGATTTTAGAAGGGTCATCGATTCGCTATTGCCTATGATGTCATCTAAATCATAAGGTGCTTCTTCCTTGATAATTTTAGTACCTTTGTTGTTTTTGATTTTATCAATTTTATCATTAAACTCTCCATACTTGTTGAGATCCTTGGATATCTCAATGGCACCGACAAGCTCATCGTCCTCAAAGATAGGATAAGTAGTGGATATAATGGTGACTTTCTTGAGATTGTAGTTGTAATAGCTTTGAATGTGACCAATGATGGGTTCTTTTGTCTCTATGACCCTTAAAAGGGTACTGCCCTCTTTCGTCAATTTGGGGAAAATATCCAAAATATGCTTCCCAATGGCATTTTCGAAATTTACGCCTGCCTGGTTGTCAGCAGACTCATTGTAAAAAACGACTTCTCCCATTTGATTGACAATAAATATGCCATCATCACTATTATCAGTAACTATCTTCAATATTTTTTTATAATCCATAAATTTCCTCATGTCTTTGATTTGATTATCATTATAACACAAAGGATTGTTTAATTGAAATGTTGTTCTGTTCTGTTGATAATCTCGTCCTGAAGTGCTCTCTCCAGATTATTGAAGTGATCGCTGTAACCGGCCACCCTTACTATTAGATTTGTGTAGTCTTCCGGTTTAATCTGGGCTTTAATCAATGTTTCTCTGTCAAATACGTTGAATTGTATGTGGTGTCCTTCCATCCTGAAGTAAGCTCTTATGAAAGAAGCCAGGTTCTCCAACCCCTTTTCGGTACTGAGTGAAGATGGTGAGAACCTTTGATTCAAAAGGGTTCCGCCTGTTTTCTTATGGTCCATCTTTGAGGCTGATTTGATGACAGCTGTCGGCCCATTGATGTCTGCTCCTTTTTCTGGGGATATCCCGTCTGGCAATGGTTCGTAGGCATATCGTCCATTGACAGTTGCCCGTGTCACAGAACCAAAATAAACGTGGCAGGTGGTTGGGAGCATATCGATTCTGTAGGTGCCTCCGTATGCTGTTTGCCGGTCAGTGACCAACTCGTAAAAAACATTAAACACTTCTTGCATCAGACTATCGGCATAATCATCGTCATTGCCATACTTGGGCGTATCTTTTGTGACAATCTTATGGATGAGCTCATGTCCTTTGAAATTGTTGTCCGCCGCAGTTAGCAACTCTTTAAGCGTAAATCTTTTTTTGTCAAATACATTATATTTGATGGCTGAAAGGCTATCAGCCACATTACCAATTCCCACACCCTGTATGTATCTTGTGTTGTATCTCGCTCCACCTCTATTGTAATCTTTTCCATTCGTGATGCAATCCTCTACTACAACAGACAAGAAAGTTGCCGGCATATTTTCGCCAAAGAGCCTTTCAATTATGTTATTTCCCTTTATTTTGATATCAATGAAGTGTTTCATTTGGGCTCTGTAGGCATGCAAGACTTCTTCGAATGAAGCAAACTCGTTGCCTTTCATCAGTTGAAGACCCAACTGCAATCCGGTTTCTTTGTCAAAGCCGTCATTCAATGTCAATTCCAGGACTTTCGGGAGGTTGAAATACCCTGTCAGAATATAAGCTTCCCTGCCATGGGCGCCTGTTTCCACACAGCCGCTTGATCCGCCAAACATTGCATCTTCAACTGTTTTGCCGGCTGTAATCAGTTCCTGCATCAGTTCTTCCGTGTTATAAAAGGCTGGCTGTCCCCAACCCTTTCTTGATATTTCTATGGCTTTCTTCAGAAACTCTTTTGGTGTTTTTTTGCTTATTTGGACATTTGAGCTTGGTTGCAACAATTTCATCTCATCCATTACATCAAGGATTAGGTAAGAGACTTCATTGACCCCATCCTCTCCAGTGTAAGGATTGATGCCACCTGTATTGATATTGACGAAATCTGTGTAAGTGGCGCTTTCCTTCAACGTTATGCCAACTTTTGGTGGTGCTGGTTGATTGTTGAACTTGATCCACAGGCATTCAAGGATTTCCCTAGCGAGTTCTTTAGTCAGTGTCCCTTCTTCAATTTCTCTTTTATAGAATGGATATAAGTACTGGTCCAATCTCCCCGGCGAAAAAGCATCCCAGGTGTTCAATTCTGTCGTAACG
>DMAP01000132.1 GCA_003446975.1 Clostridiales bacterium
TAGCCATTCAAAAGCTTTATGAGTTTATATGGAACGAATATTGCGATTGGTATATTGAGTTTGTCAAGCCAAGATTATACAGTGAGGACAATGAAGATAAAAACACGGTAAGATATGTACTGACTAGCGTTATGAGAGATATGCTTAAGCTTCTGCACCCATTTATGCCTTTCATCACCGAAGAAATATGGGGTCACATGATTGGCACAAATGAAAGGTTGATTTCCTCAAAATGGCCAGAAATCAATGATGAAAGAATCTACAATAAAGAAGAGGAACAGATAAGACTGCTTATGGATATAGTCAGGAGTATTCGTAATATTAAAGCAGAGATGGATGTGCCACCATCTAAAAAGATCAGTGTTTATTTTATTCCTGGGAATGCAACAATCCAGCATTTGATTGAGGAAGGCAAGAGCTACTTCAAGTCATTGACCAATGTGGAGAGCATGTTTTTTTCAACTAACAAGGAAAGCCTGGGTGACAACATGGCTTCATCCGTTATAGATGGTGTTGAAATATTTATACCCCTGGCTGATCTCATAGATTATGATAAGGAGTTGGAAAGATTAGGAAAAGAGAAAGAAAGATTGGATAATGAAATCAAACGGGCATCAGGGAAAATCAACAACAAGAGCTTTGTGGACAAGGCACCTGAACAGGTTGTGGCCGCAGAGAAGGGAAAGCTTGAGAAATACATGGAGATGTACAATAAGGTTATCGAGAGAATTGAGCAGATCAAGAGACAAGTATAAGTTGTACATATGATAAAACAGTATTGATAAAAATCAAATGACAACCGATGGGTTAATTCATCCTATGGATAGGATTCCATCTGTTGTCACTTTTTTATGCTTCAGCCTATTCGGTTAATCTGGAATCTCTTGTTCGCATAAATTTAAAGAACAAATAAGTGATATAGACTTTGGGCAAAAACTTCAAAAGATATTTTTTGCTAACCCAGTCCTTTTCGCTGAGTGATATAAAATAGGATACTAGGTTTATTTTATGGATATTATTGAAATCTAAGGCTTTATATAGACTTAGAAGTGACTTTTGCGATTCAATAAAATCAATGCTGGATTTCGTTTCAAGATATTTAGCCAATACTGCCTCATATAATTCTTGTCCACTGTAAACTTCAACCCTTTCGATCTCAAAAATCTCTGCTGCTATCTCAATGCAGGATTGCAGGATAGATCTTGTGGTCAGTCTGTCGTTGGAGTACTCATAGAGTCTTTTAATCAAAGAGTATCTTGCAGTTTTGTTTGAGTCTTCTGAGTCATGCTGTATCCAGTCAAATATTAAGCTTAACTCATCGTCTGTTATTGGATGCAGCAATGATGAATTCTCGTATTCGTCTATGCCATGGGGAAAATAATATCTGGCACCATGCAACTCACCAAATGCCTTCATTGTATCCAGATACCCCATTTTTATGCCGTGATTTATCTTTTCCTGATTAAATTCCAACGTACCGCAAAGATCAGAAGAGCTATGGATTGTATGCATTGTATCAGCACCTACTTTTTCGGCCGTATATTTTCTATCGATGCCTAAACCCGAAATATCAACCACTATAATATCCTTGCAACCAGCCTTAACCATCAAGGGTACTGGTACATTGTCATAGACGGCGCCGTCCACAAATTTTGAGCCTTCAATAATGGTAGGCTTGAAAATGGGCAATGAGGCGCTGGCCGGAATATAGTCAATCAAATGACCCTGTGGTATATCTTTTTTGAGCAACATAACAGGTTTGAAATCCGACAACGAAAATGTGACCAAGCCATAATCAATATCAGATGACCTTATTCTTGCTTCGTCAAAATATTCATGCATCATTTTTTTCAAAGGAGTCGTGTCAAGACCTTTTTCCTTAACGGCAGTAACAAACAACTGCAAAGGACTGTCGTCCGCAATTGAAATAAAGTTCTCAATCTTGATGTTGGTCCAAATATCATAGGCCAAATCAAAATCATTTTGTGTGAAGAAGGCACCGTTTATAGCGCCAATCGAAGTGCCGGCAACAGCACATATGTTTATATTCAGTTCATTGAACGCTTTCCATGCCCCAATTTGATAGCACCCTTTTGTGCCTCCTCCAGTCAAGACAAGTCCGTATTTCTTATCTTTGCTGATTGGATTTTTAATCATTTTTCTCTCCGCAGTATTTGATAGTTAAATCATATCAAATGCCGTGGCTTTTAACAACATTAATCGCTTATTCGAATCATT
This sequence comes from Clostridiales bacterium, assembly GCA_003446975.1. Lineage (GTDB taxonomy): Bacteria > Bacillota > Clostridia > Tissierellales > Dethiosulfatibacteraceae > 38-11. The sequence goes on from DMAP01000132.1 coordinate 2,239, forward strand.
TGCTATCATATTTATTTCATAAATTGAGTAGGATGGAATGTTATGATATAATTCTATAGACTAGCAACTAGAAGCCATAAGGAGGCATTTATGCTTAGATTCAATTATCACAGCCATACAAACTATTGTGATGGGACATGCTCTGCGGAAAATATGATTAAGTCAGCGATCGATCAAGGATTGCGCTATTTTGGAATTTCTTCTCACGCACCCCTTCCCTTTGAAACGGATTGGACAATGAAAAACACAGATCTGATTCGATATATTGATGAACTAAAGCAATTGAAGCATAAGTACAAGAACAAAATCACAGTTTTTTCAGGACTGGAGGTAGATTATGTGCCGGATTTGGAAATGCTAACCAATAAAGCTGATTTGATAAGCGGGATTGATTATATAATAGGATCAGTTCATTTTCTGGGCAAGCTAAAAGACGCCACCAGATGGACCGTTGATTACGATAAGAGCGAGTTTGAAAGAGGAATAAGTGAAAGCTTCAATGGAGACAGAAAATCAGCTGTCAAGAACTATTTTAGACTTATAGGCGATATGGCAGATAAGATGGAACCGGATATCATAGGGCACCTGGACCTGATCAAAAAAAACAATCAAAACAATTATTTCTTTGACGAGAGTGAACCATGGTACATTGAAACAGTCAGAAATTGTCTAAAAAGAATCGCCAATACCTCGTCAGTTATTGAAATCAATACAGGTGGTGTTGCACGGGGATACATGAAGGAGTTTTATCCATCCGATTGGATTCTAAAAGAAGTATTAGAAATGGAAATACCAGTTACCATCAGCAGCGACTCACACAAATCTGAAGATATAGCATCAAGATTTGATGATGCCGTATCTAAACTTGAATCTTTGGGTTTTGAAAAAATCCATTATTTGACAGAAAATGGCTGGCAAAAAATAGATGTTGGGAGCTTGAAATGGCAGAAAAAATAAAACGCATAGGAACAATCGTATTTGCATTTTCTTTTGCAGTCAGTTTCGTTTTTCAAAGTTTGAGAGATAATCCGCTTATCATAATAACTATGATTGGAAGCCTTCTTGTAACTGCTGCTGGCTATCATATGGCATACATGAAACAAGAAAAGCAAAAAATCAACAATTCAATAATCCTATATAACGGCAAGATTTATTCAGTAGATAAACACAACACACTTCATAGTGCTATTTTCATAGAAAACAATATCATTAAAGATGTGGGAAGTGACCAAACCATAATCAGGAAGTATGGAATGAAGGCAAAGAAAAAGATTAACTTGGATGGACAAACTGTCTTGCCTGGATTCAATGATTCCCATTTGCATCTTTGCGGTTATGGGGAAAGCTTGACCAATCTTGATCTTACAATAGCAAATTCCATCGACCAGATGATTACATTAGGGAAAGAGGCTCTTGAAAAGCATGAGTACCCGGAGGGAGAGTGGCTCGTAGGAAGAGGATGGAACCAGGAAATTTTCACAGTCAAGACAATGCCTACGAAAGAGGACCTCGACGAAATTTCAACAACGATTCCGATAGCATTCACCAGAGTTTGCAATCATATGACTGTCATTAACTCGAAGGCAGAGGAAGTTATAGGCATAGATCACGAAACCTTTGTGGAAGGTGGAGAGGTGGTAAGGAGCCCAAATGGCATCTTTACTGGCATGCTGAAAGAAAAGGCCATGTTGTTGGTCAGAAACACAATGAAGAAATCCTCCATTGAAGATGTTGTTACAACCATAGAGAGGGCTCAGGAGAAATTGATTTCCCTGGGTATTACCAGCGTACAGACGGATGATCTGCAGTTCTCAGGAGCAGGGTGGGAAACGATTATTAAGGCCTATGCAACACTTCATAAAGAGAATAATCTAAAAATAAGAGTAAACGAACAGTGCCTATTTTATGATTTGGATGAGTTTAATTCCTTTTTAGCTAAAGGTGGACATGGCATCGAATTGGAGAAAAG
>DMAP01000210.1 GCA_003446975.1 Clostridiales bacterium
ATTCCCGCCTCTTCCTTTGCCAGTTCATTGACACAATATATGCTGGTAAAAGCACAATATCCTATAATAGTCGACGGCAATGCTTATGAGGGAGAATTGCCCATTCTCAATTATGAAGGCTATACCTATGTGCCTCTAAGAACGATGAGCGAGCTTCTGAATGTGGGCATATTCTGGAACGAAACACTTAAGCAGGTCGAAATCACCCACCTGGATCCGACACAAAATCAGGCGTTTCGAAATATAAAAGTCGTTGGCACACAGGGCAGTTATGTTGTTACAGGTGAGGCGAGAATTTTCGAAGCAACTGTCCAATATGATGTGGAGGACGGGCATTATGTCTATCTTGAAGGCTTTGTGACCGCCAGTGAAGGCGCTCCGGGCTGGGGAACATTCACCATCGACATCAGTATACCAGAAGAAGACTTGCCCAATAATGCCACATTGATGCTGATCTTGTTTGAAGAGAGCGCCAAAGACGGTTCTCGCATCAATGAGCTTCCAGTGGTGCTTGAAGTGTTCAACTGATACAATTTCATCATTATGATTTGATTCGTGCTATGCCGCACTGAATCCACTATAGAAACCAATAAAAACTAATAAATATGGAGCACCATTAAGGAGATTGGCTTAATGGAAACACTACTCAGGATTGAGATGAGAACCAAGACTGAGACGTTCGAAGTCTTTGAAGGTATAAAACAAAGAGTTAAGCGATATTAAAATGGACCCCATAGATTAGACACTCTGAAAAGAGAGCCTATCACTATAGGGTCTTTTTTTGTAAGATGTCATGTGTTTTTTTGAACAGAAAATATATCTAATTCTCCTTTGCCGCCGCAGCGCCAGCCTGCCTTCCAAAGGTCAGGAAGGATATAAGGGCTGTTCCGCTTCCTGGATATTCTCTGTAAAGTATCTGACCGCAGGCGACTTCACCGGCAGCATACAAGCCAGGAATCACATTGCCATTAGTATCAATAACTTGCGCATCTATGTTTATTTTCAATCCGCCATGGGTACCGCTATTGGATTTACTCATGGTTAATGCATAAAACTTGGCTTCATTGATTGGAGTCATATATTCTGAAGGTTTGTTGAAGTCAGTATCTTCACCCAGTTCGCACAATTCATTATATCTGTTCACTGTCGAAATGAGCACTTCTGGTGCTATACCTATCTTAGTCGCCAGCTCATCAATCGAATCCGCCTCAAACGCCATTCCTGACTGGACTGCTGCGGCAACACCGTCATCGTATGATTTCGCATCAATGATGTACCAGAAATGATCTACACCGTAATCATACAATATTCTTGTTCGTTTGAAATGGAAATCCCTTTCATCCATGAATCTTTCACCATCAGGTGTCACAAACAACTCTGTGGCGGCTTCGCCGTAGCCATCGTAGGTGATAAAATTCANNCATCAGGCATAACAACATCAGCTCCCACAGACATACCCATGATGATTCCATCTCCGGTGTTTCCTTCACCTGTCCCTGTGACAAAATTTCCAAGACTAGGATAGTACTGCGCTACCAAATCAGGATTTCTTGTGAATCCTCCTGTTGCTAAAATGACAGCTCTAGAATAGATGCTAATCTTATCTCCATCAGAATTTTCAGTGTGTATTCCTATTACCCTGCCATTCTCATAAATCAATTCAGTAGCCGGTGTACTGTAAAGAATCTCAGCACCCTTCTCTTTCAGCTTTGCTTCAAGAGGTGTTATGACTCCCGCGCCACTTCCATTCGCTGTATAATGACCTCTTGGAGGGGTTCTATAGCTGTGTAAAGGCTCTATATCTTGGGCTAATTCCACACCATTTTCAATCAACCACTCAATGTTGTCAGATGAATTGTATGCAATCAGATTGATGAAATCCTCATCTACTTGATTTTCTCCGATTTCCATCAAGAAGTCTGCGAAATCCGAAGGATCATCCTCAATGCCTAAAGCCGCTTGTATGGACGTGTTGGCGGCTAGTATCTTGCCTCCCGAACGAATGGTACTTCCTCCTACAAAAGGCATCTTTTCAACCAGTATGACATTAACACCGTTGTTTACCGCTTCCAAAGCTGCCGACAAGCCTGCAATGCCACCTCCGACTACCACTACATCCGTAACTTTTGTTAATTGCTCACCGGTTTCACCAGTCTCTTTTTTCACCTTAAGCAACTCAATATCCGCATCTGCCGCAATCATCGCTTGTTCAACTGCTGCCAGTATAGCTCGACTGCTGAAAGATGCCCCTGCCACTACATCGACTGCCAGCGTTTGATTTTGGACAATTTTCCTCGGAAGGATACTGATTGCCGCATCGCCGATGCCAGGTGATTCACTATGTTCAGTTACCTCAACAGACAGTATATTGTCTTTATCCAACTCAACCTCTACGCGTAAAATCCCTCCATAACCTTGTCCTTCTCCGGCATATGTACCAGGGGTGAAAATCCCAGGTGCTTCGGTAACAGTGGTAGTGGGCTGAGCCGGTTGAGCGCAACCTGAAAACATGGAAACAGTCAGTAAAAATATCAGAAATACTCCCCATTTGTTGATTCTTTTTCCATTCATACAATAATCCCCCTTATCTAATAAAATTTGGAATTGTGAAAACACAAACCGACATCAACAGTGTTCTTAAATGTTCATTAATGACTGTTGAAGGTTTATTGCTTGTTTAAATTATATCACTTAATAAAAAGTGGTTCAATTAAATCTCCTCGCACTTTAGAATGCTCTCTCTCCCAAAGTTCGACTTCCTTTCAACATTAAGCATAAAAAAAGACCCGAAGGTCTTCTTTAAGTTTTACTCTTTTAATTTCACATTGCAATATGGACAAAACTTTGGATCGGAAACATATTTCGAGAACGACCGATAGCAGTTGGGACATCTTCTAAGTATAAAAAACACAAACAGAACAACGGCAAAGTAAACAAACATGATATACATTACAATCTGCTTAAAATAATTATTTTCATTGAGTACCAAGTATAAAATAAAAAGTAACGGTAGTATTGTAAAAACTGAAACATTCACAATTGTATAGAGTTTGTTAATCATTGAATATTGCCTAATAATTCTTTCTTGACTTTTTTTCATTCGATATCCTCTGGTTTTTTGAGTCTCTATAACCCATTTAATGACTAATCTCTATTATAAAGCTAATTTGTAAATGGCTCTAATATCATCTTCCCCAAGTTTCACAAAGTTTCCTACTGTGCCATGACGCATACATTTTTGAACCATTTCCTCAATATCTTCTTCTTTTACATCTATTTCACTAAGAGATGTTGGTAATCCTAATCCGTTGAAAAATGATTTTAGTTTTTCTATTCCCAAAAGCGCAGTTTCTTCAGGATTATCATAATTATATTCTATCCCCATAACTCTAACTGCGAATTTAGCAAATAGAGGAATATCATTTTTATAAACATATTTCATCCAAGCAGGACAAACAATAGTCAGTGATGCCCCATGCTCAGTATCAAACTTGGCAGAAAGCTCATGTCCAATTAGATGAGAGCTAAAATCTCCTATTCTACCGGTTCCTAGTAACCCATTATGCGCTAGACTTGATGCCCACATGATTTCTGCACGTGAGTTATAATCACTTAAATCTGCTAAAACTCTTGGAG
>DMAP01000374.1 GCA_003446975.1 Clostridiales bacterium
GAACCGTGTTATCAAACGACAATTAACGAGTTTAGATATATTCATAAACATTCCTCGAGTGCCTAAATGTATATTCGTCCTTCATCTGAATTTTTTCCAGTAAAGTATGAATATATCTAAACTCGTTAATTGTCGTTTGATAACACGGTTCATTAACAGAGTGCACCAATAGTTCAGTCTCTTCAGTTGCTGTAATATGAACTACATCAGAATTTGACACTAATGTCAGTAAATCGCCTTCGCCATAACAACATTGATCCTCAACTGAGTTTATTTTGCCTCTTATCACCCAATAACTTTTAAGCCCCTCCTTTTGACTTGGGGGGTTAAGGTGAAATGAATGCCCTTTCCTCAATAAATAGATATTTACTTCAATATTGTTTTGCTTAAGCTTGTTAATAATTATTGCTGTGCCATCTGGAGCTTCAAGTTTTCGATTATAGTCGACATATTTTGTCAGATTCCCCATATATGATTACTCCTTCATCAACTAAACCTTTAAAATTGACTTGTAGAATAGTCTCAGTTATTTAACTTCGTCTCACTTTTCTTTCTTTGAATACTAATATTACCACTCGTATTTCTTCCAGAAACAACAATCGAGTATAGACCTGGTTCCTTGATCCGTATCATGAACGTATACGCTTTTTTTATTCCACCAGTGTATATAACATTCCCATTGCTCGAAGTCACGCTTAATCTTATGGTCCCCCTGTCTGCTATACTTTCAACTAAAAGAACATGAGAACTTTCAAGTTCCAACTGATGGCTGACAGACTGACTTAAAGATGAAAATGTAAGACTTAAACCATCGTCACTTTTTTCCATCATTTCAATTTTCGTACTACGATTAAAATAAATCATTATGGCTACCATTGAACCCAGAAAAATAAAACAAATCAAAATTTTAATCCAAAATTTACTGTTTCGATTCATCAAATCACTCCTTCATATAACAAAACAGTGCATTTACTATGCACCCTATTACTCATTCTTTTCTTTAGAACACAAGTAACCCATTCTCATCAAACTTGAAATTAGGACCCCAAACCACTTCCCAATAATAGCCATCCAAATCTTTGAAATATGAGTGATACCCACCCCAAAAGACGTCTTGAGGTTCTTTTACAATTTTTGCTCCAGCTTCTCGTGCAAGTTCGATAATTCGGTTCACATCTTTTTTATTCTGAACATTATATGCAAGTGTGATACCAGAAAAGCCAGATGATAGCTCCGGAGGATTATCTTCAGATATATCTTCTGCTAATAATGGTAATGGATACAACTCAAATTTTGCTCCTGGAGTATTAAAAAAGACAACATCAGGACAATCATCTTTTTCATCAGTTTGAAATCCAAGCTTATCTCTGTAAAATTTAATTGCATTTTCCATATTCCTCACACCCAAACAAATGCAAGTGATTTTGATCATTTTCATAATCCTCCTTGTAACAAATACTCAACTAGTTGTCTGAGTACAGATTGTAAAAAGAAATTTCATGTATGCTTTTCTTCTCATTCAAAATTGTTTTGTCCGCTGGAAACCCAATAGGGAGTAAATACAGACAACACATGTTCTCAGGTAATTTCAACACTTTCGATGCGCACATAACATCTAAGAATCCAACTATACACCCACCTAATCCATGAGATGTTGCCGTCAATAAAAGATGAGCCATTGGTAGCAATGGATCTGAATTGTGAAGCAAAATATTTAACGATTTCGCATAAGGATTGTTTTTAAAAGAACTAACAAAAGACTCTCCAAATCTATAGTTATTGACGATGCGTCCAAAATCATCTGCTGCAGCATCTTCTAAATTCCATGATAAATCAGTACAGCAAGCAAAAATCAACGGAGCATCAGCAATCCACATCTGCTTACCGGCCGCTACAGCCAACTCATCTTTAACATTCTTATCCGTAATCACTCCAAAAAAATAGTTTTGGCCATTCCCTGGAGATGGAGCCAATCGTGCTGCTTCAAGCATCTCAACAACAATTTCATTTTTTATAACATCTGGTTTGAATTTTCGAACGGAATGCCTATTTTTAATTGTTTCATTTATATTCACACGACGCCTCCTTATCATTGAAATCATCACTTCTCAAGAAGCAACGCCAAAGTTTTATCCAACAATTTAATCGTGCCCGCTTTCCCATGTCCCGGTATCAAATACTTCACCATTTCTTCATCATACTTGTCCATAAGTTTTATTATAGATTCTGTCCATTCACTCATGTTTGCGTCTGTTGTGTTCCCAAGATCGGATGCCTTGACATATGCCAAGTTTTGATACGTCTCATAATACTTTTTATCACTAAATGATTTTACATGCTCAAGAAACCACGCTCTTGAAGGCTCACCTTTTTCGTATATCATGTCCACCGTTTGACTGGTGCTATAAATTTTATATCCTTGCTCAATCAAATAGCCATTCCCACCTAGGTTATCAAAATGAAATCCTGTATTGATGGCTACAATGGTTCTTTCATCACCTACTTCACTTTTTATCCACTCGACCAACTCTTTAGTCGCATCATAAGTATAAGGTGTATCAATCAAAACCACATCAGAATTGCTCATTTCGATAACCAATGAATTAGCGCCCCATGGAAACTTATGATTAACAAGCATAACCCCTTCCGCAACAAGTTCAGCCGTCAAATCTAATCCTATTTCGACAACATTTTTTTCGGTAAACTGATAGACATATCCATCCGACTTCGTACAGGCCATTAATGCGACCGAAAGTATCGTCATTAAAACCAACAGACTTTCTTTCCATTTCATAATTTTATTTTCCTTGCAACAAGCCCAATCCATTGATTGCCTTCAAAATACTCGCGACCAGCTAAATCGCCCCAGTATTTGATCGTTTCAAAACCATTGTCGTTAATCACCTTTTTTATTGATTCAAGATCATAGTCCTTGAACCAGTTTCTGATGATTTTGACACCATCTTCCTCGATAATTGTGAATTGATCCACCCACGTTGACTCATCAGGATAGTCAAACGATTGTTCAAGCACAATATGCTCACCAGCACTCCAAAACCCATTAGGAACAGCGTACCAATTCTTCTTAGGTGCATTCATGTCTCGGGCTGATCTAGTGGTTACATCAAAAACAAAATGACCTTCATCCTTGAGCGCTTTCTTGATTAGCATGAATAATCGATCTCTATTTTCAGGTGAAAACGTGTTCATTTCTCCATATATCTGCATGACTACATCAAACTCGTTATCAAATGTCATGTCGAAAAAATCCATTTGATGATACTCAATTCCCAAACTAAGACTTTCGCTTCTTTCTTTTGCATAACGAATGGAACTTTCAGAACAGTCAACACCAACCACTTTGGCACCTTTTTCACTTATCTGCTCACAATATAGACCGGGACCACATCCTAGGTCTAAAACCCTCATACCTTTCTTTAATACTCCCGTTTCAAAAAGGTGATTTACAGTTTCTTGAATTGCCACTGCATTCCGGCTTGCTGCATCAATATTGGGGTCGATGTGCACTGCGAGCATCTGCTTGGAAATATGAGGGTCGTTCCAAAATGGTTGATCCGTATATTCAAATATCTTCGGTCTTTTGCTTGCACCTATAACGGCGTTAATTGTTTCTATCATATTCATATCTTCATCCTTTCATTATTTAAAATGAGTTAAAGTTTCCCTTTTAACACAATTAGCACCAAAACTACAAGCAGTACCGTTAATACTGCAGTTAGAATACCAATTGTTGCATGAAATTTAATTGAACTCGCTTCTACAACTTGATTCGCTTTTATCCACAAACCACAAACCACCGTAGAAAACATCATGAGTAAAGTGGCAGCAGACATCACATAAATAATAATTTTCATAATATATCTCCTCGCTTTTCGCTTTATGAGTATTACAAATCTAACAAACTCAAATGCTTATCAATAATATTTGGAACATCTACAAAATCTGTATCCAAATACGCCTTAAAACCAACCTCTTTTAGAAAAATGAACTGTAATGGTGCCACTACCACGATTGAAAGCCACTTTAAAGCTTCATCAGAATCCATAGGTCGAATTTCTTTGAGAATACCCAAAATATGATTTGGTGTTAAAATGCTGTCACCTAATATTTCCTGTTTCAATATAATCTTGCTAAATGTTTCATGTCTGACCACAATATCTGCCATATCTAGTAGAAACTTACGCAGTCTTACTTTTGGAGGCAAACTCATGTCCATTAGCAGCAAGTTCTCTTTAGCTGCAACTCTGTCTATAACTTGACTAGTAGCAAGTAGCAAAAGTTTCCCTTTCGATTCAAAATGATAGTTTATAAGGCCAACTGAAACATTTGCCTTTTGAGCAATTTTACGTATGGTGAGCACTTCAGCATCAAAACAATCTTCAAGCATATCAATCGTCGTTGTTAG
>DMAP01000183.1 GCA_003446975.1 Clostridiales bacterium
CTTATTTGCTTGACATAGCTGACTGGCAATCCCAACGCGGCCCAACTATGCAATCCTCCCTCTAAAAATCCAATTGTATTGTCAATCCCTACCCTTTGCATCCACAACACCGCTTCTTTTGCAATGTCAAGGGTTTCAGCGACCAATAAAATATCTTTTTCAGGTGGCAGCACCCAGCCTGCAAAGGTAGGTAGATTCCCTGTGCTATCTAGATTATAAGACTGGGGAATATGGAGTCCTCCAAATGCATGATAACTCCTGACATCAACGACAATCACACTATCGTTTTCACTGGCTTTCTGAAACTCCTCAGGCTTCAGAATCTTCATCTGGGGCAGTTTGCTGATAGGTTTCGGTCCTAAAGCATTGATCTTGCTGCTCCTGGAAAAATGGTCCGGTGCTCCGGGCATATTCTCCGTCAGGGTTTTGATGAAAAGATCCATGTTTTTCACTTGAAGTACCGGGTTATATTTTCTCTCATATCCGATTGTGGTCATATATTTAGCGCCCATTGATTTCCCGCATAGAGATCCTGCCCCATGAGCAGGATAGACCTCACAAAAATCAGGAAGGCTCATCAATTTGTTGAATAAGCTGTCATATAGCTTTCTGGCCAGCTCATCTGCGCGGTTTGGAAACAAATCCGGTCTTCCCACATCTCCAACAAACAAGGTGTCTCCTACAAACACGCCTATCGGATCGTCACCTCTACCAGTATCTGTAACAATATAGCTGATATGTTCCGGTGTATGGCCAGGGGTTTCTATCACATTGATTTTCATATCCTCGATATAGAACTCGTCTCCTTCTTCAATCCCTACATGTTGAAAGACAGCTTCCGCCGATTTTGGCATGTATATTTTCGCCCCGGTTTTTTCCGCCAATTCCACATGTCCTGACACAAAGTCAGCATGAAGATGCGTCTCTAGAATATGCGTGATTCTCAGGCCTCTCTTTTTCGCCTCTTCCAAATAAGTATCGACATCTCTGCTGGGGTCCACCACAGCGCAAACCTTCTCACCCATCAGCATATAGGAGCTGTGAGCTATCTTCTCGACAAAATAATGCTTTAAAATCATGTTATTATCCTCCCCTTTTTATATGTAGATAAAGTATATCATAAATACCGCCACAACTAAAAATAATATGGACATAATCCCACCAGCTTTAGAATAATCGGCATTCTTATGNNCATACCGCCACTACCAAGAATAATATTGACATAATGCCACCTGCCTTGAAATAATCAGCATTTTTATAACCCCCAGCGTTCATTAGAAAGGCGTTAACCTGGTGTGTCGGTAATACAAACGAATTTGAGGCGCATATTGCCACTAATAGCGCCAGCCCCCTCGAGTCAATATTTAAATTATCTCCCATGATAATCACCAATGGCACTAACAGTACAGTTGCTGCTACATTTGACATAAACAATGAGAATAAAGTGGCCAATAAGCCGACGGTAAACAGAGTAGGGATAGTATGCCATTGGTCAATCACCAGAAGTATTTGATTCGCTGTCAGTCTTGCAGCACCGCTTTTATCAAAAGCTATACCAAGTGGAATGAGTCCTGCTAACAAGAAAACAGTTTTCCAGTCAATAGCCTGATAAAACTCATCCTTAGGTATGACACCCAATAGTACCATCAAAAAAGCTCCAGTAAAAAAGCTCAGAGATAGTCTAACACCTATCAATACAAGAGTAAGTGAAAAAACTAGTGAAAAAACAGCCTGTTTGCTTTTATCAACATTAGAATCAAACTCTTTAGATGTGATATCTGTAACCACAACAAGATCCCGTGAACTTTTTATTTTTTTTATATCTTCCCATCTGCCAAACACTATCATCTCTTGACCTGGCTCCAATGGTTCCTGGAAAAAATCTAACTTTTCACCTTNNCAAATTTTTTCGAAAAGCGATATCGCATAAGCTTTTGCCTTTATAATCTGATTTTGGCGGAACTATCAACTCCGCAAACCCAGCATACTCTTCGTTTTTAATTTCTATAAAAACATCCACGTCAGCTTTAACATGAAGATTGAAGTCTTGAGCAAAGCTTCTAACGCTTTCCTCCAATCCAAGTATCGCTAATACTTGACCTGTTTGGAACCGCGTTTTTCTCCACGGCGCGTATACGGTACTTCCTAACTCGTTCAGAGCTAGAATATGAAGGTTATATTTATTCCAAAAGTCTATCTCTTCTATCGATTTTTCTATAAGTTTACTTTCCTTTGAAACAATTACTTCATAAACGTTATCGGGTAGACTAAAGGTTTCTCTCAAAAACGATTGATGAGTTTGCTTGTATTCTTGCTTGGCATTTGGTAATATTATGTTTCCAAACAAATAGAAACACAGTATACCTGTAAATAACAGTGCCACACCAATAGGTGTTACACTGAAAAGATTGAATCTATCTAATTCTGCTTGTCCAATAAGATCATTGAGAACAATCAGAGGACCTGATGCTACCATCGTTAATGTCCCTCCCAGTATTGCCGAAAAACCCATAGGCATAATCAGCTTCGAGACATTTATTCCAGTTCTTATTGAAATTCTTCTGATAGCCGGCAAAAATAGAGCGGCTGCACCAATATTTTGCATGAACGCCGATACCAATCCAACAGTTGAGGTTACAAAAACGAGAATCCTTTTTTCACGATATCCTGCAATACTGATGATTCCTTTTGAGATAGATTTCATGACGCCCGATTTCTCAATCCCATATCCAATAACCATCACTGCCATCACTGATATGACCGCATTACTGGCAAAGCCTGAAAAAGCTTCATTAACAGTTATGATTCCTGCCCATGGTAGCAATAGCATAATTAGCACTGCAACCAAATCAGTTCTCAGTTTTTCGGTTATAAACATCACTATCGCAATTGCTAAAATTCCATAGGTCAAGCCAATTTCCATCGTCATAACATGCACACTCCTTGAACCTCTATAATTTGATTATATAACAGGTTTAGGAAACACTCAATATAAAACGCTTATGCATATTAAAGTGCATAAGCGTTTAAAGTTCCATATTCCTTATTAATCCAACTCCCATTCAATTGCAAATGCCCCTGAATGATTATTCCCGACAACCTCTATTCGATAGGAACCTGACTCTTTTATCTCATAAATCAAGCTATCTTCTATCTTTATTTTGTTGCCTCCATTTCTATTCCCAAAATAAGCCGTCAACTCACCAGACATGGTTCCAACTGCATATCCAAAGACAATTCGGTTACCTTCCTTCAAATCAATTGTCTTGTAATAAGTGCCGTCAAACAGCGCATAGTCTCCCTGAAGCAAGCCTTCATCATTATATATCTTTCCATTTTGTATTTTATGTCTGCCACCAGCACATGCCGCTAAAACAATCGTTATCAATATCAAAATCAGGAAACCAATTTTTTTTATCCGTTTCATAAATTCTCCTGGTATTCTTTTTGCTGAACGTAATAATTTTGTCCAGTGAATAGTATATCATATCATAACTCATAAACAACATTTTTTTACAATAAATTTTTGTGTGAAATCATCTATAACTGTATTCTATATCAGAATTATACATTTTATAATAGATTTTCAAATCTTTTTTGATATCATTCAATTCAAAAAAAATGTTTGAGAATAACTCCCAAAACAGGACCCATCCACCTACAAACAAACCTTGTGACAGGATTTTCAAATAATTACCCATTATTTGAACTGTTTCAACAAAATTAGCCAATGAAAGAAGTCCTACTCCCAAAATCAGATAGTAAATCATCCTTCTTTTCAGGGTTTGTTTGTCTTTGTTTTTTAGTCTAATCAGGTACATGAAATAGTTTTTAAAGCTCTCAATGC
>DMAP01000444.1 GCA_003446975.1 Clostridiales bacterium
CAAGAATGCTGGGCGCCAGTCACTTAAGAGTGTTTAAGGATGTAATACTGCCCTTACTGGTTCCAGGCATCATTTCCGGAGGCTTGATGGCATTCATGGTTTGTTTCAATGCCTTTGCAATGCAGTACTTTTTAGCGCCCTTTGGCGTTAGAACGCTGCCAATGGAAATATTTACTCTTATAAGAGTCGGATATAAACCGGATATGAATGCTTTAGCCAGTATTATCATGGTTATAACCATAGTGCTGGTCATTTTATTGAATAAGCTGGGTTTTTCAGCAAATCGATTAATGAAATCAAAGTGAGGAGAATTAGAGTGGATTATCTGATCATAAATAACTTAAATAAATCCTTTGGCAGCAATCAGGTGCTGTTTGACATTAATTTTAAAGTGAAGAAAGGGGAGTTTGTGTCTCTATTGGGACCTTCCGGTTGTGGGAAGACAACTATACTGAGAATTATCAATGGACTGGAAACAGCAGATACCGGCACAGTCATAGTTGATGGAAAAGACATTACAAATGTTCCAGTTGACAAGCGGAATATAGGTATGGTTTTTCAAAACTATGCGCTATTTCCAACAATGTCTGTCTCTAAAAACATTGCATATGGCCTAAACATGCGAAAAAAAAGCAAAGAAGAAATCAAGGAAAAGGTCGACTGGGCTCTTAAGTTAGTTCGATTGGAGGGGATGGAAGATAGAAAAATCACCAAGCTTTCAGGCGGACAACAACAAAGGGTCGCATTGGCTAGGGCCTTGGTAATAGAACCATCCATACTGCTGCTAGATGAACCTTTATCAGCCTTGGACAGAAAAATAAGAGCAGAAATGCAATATGAGCTGCGAAACATCCAGCAGAAAATAGGCATAACAACTGTTTTTGTAACCCATGACCAAGAAGAGGCACTTACAATGTCCGATAAGATCATTCTGATGAATAAGGGTATCATCGAACAGGAATCGGATCCTTATAATCTATACAATTATCCGAAATCCATTTTTGCATCTGACTTCTTGGGCAAGGCCAATATCATGGAGGGAAAATTAATTGATCAAAATGGTCAATGGCAGGTTCAAGGAGACGGCTGGACTTTTGATGTGGATTATAGGGGAGGAACTGACCAAACGCCTGTGAAAGTTGCGGTGAGAGGTGAGCATTTTAAAATCAGCAAGGAAGGTTTTTCCGGTGCACAGCCATTTGACATCATCAATAAGGTTTTTACCGGATCAGTCTGTAAATTGATAGGGAAAATCGGTAATGACGAGATAGAGATTTCCACAATAAGTCTGGATGCCGAAAAATATCATGCGGGTGAAAGAGCATATATTATGCCTTCCAAAGAGACAACGTTATATTTCGAATGAAGAATGAGTTGAGGTGATGAAATGTATCAGATACCATGTAACAAATATTGGAACACCTGGAATTCAAAGAGTCCAGCAATTATGTCCTTTCTTCCTGCTGAGTTTCATGTAGTCATCGGGGCAAACAGCTATGCAGAAGATGGTAAGTACACCAATTTTCCATTCTCAAAGAAGATTAAACTGTTTGAGCACCATCCCGACGGGAACTATTGTAGATTGCAGGTAGAACACGGCGGCACAATCCTGCAGATAGAGTATGTCAAATCTGATGATTATACTGTAACCGGGAAAATCAAATCAATCAAGCAAGGTGAATGGGGATTGCGGTTTCAAACCTTGATATCATTCGGATTTGAACAAAAAGGAAAAGTTGAATGCTGCGACGGCTCGTTCAAAGCCGCCATGAGAAGCTATCAGATAGCAGTAGCACTAAAAGACAAACCAATTAGAGACTGTTATGCGGATGATAAAGATGCATTAGGCCAAGCAATTGAAAAACAGGGCTATTATACGCCAATGCCGACGTCAGATAACGCAAGTTGGTACAGTACGATGTATAATCTGGAAGAGACACCGGAAATCATTTTTGCTGTCAGTGTGACGAATGACTATGCGACAAGTCAGACAAAAGCTTTTAAAGCTTTGGGAATAAATTTTGAACAGTTAAAAAAAGACATAATGGGTTCGCTTTCCACATTGTCGAAAGGTGACAATATGTCTTCCATGGAATCAATGAGAGAAGTGATGGCCTGGAATACAATTGCAGACACGACCAATCAACGTGTTTTTACTTCATTGACAAGATTTTGGATAGACAGAAAATTTGGAGGCTGGTTTATCTGGCTCGATGATATTTTAATGCATGGCCTGATCAATTCATTTGCAGGCGACTGGGTGATGGCCAGAAACTGCATAAAGGCCGCACTCGATAATACAACACCGGAAGGTAACCTGGCCTGCCTGATGTCAGAATTTACTGAATGGGTTGACAGATCTCAGCCACCAATCACCAGCTTTATCATCTACAAGTACTATCAATTGACAGGTGATCGACAGCTGCTGGAAGAGGTCTATCCAGTCTTATTGAAAGCGAATCTATGGTGGTACGACTATCGTGACGGCAACGGCAATGGTATTTTGGAATATGGCAGCTCCCAGGTGGGTGTTGGCCATTTTAATGGAACGAAGCTGGCTGCAAAGGATGAAGCGGCTATGGACAACAGCCCGATGTATGACAGTGCCGAGTTTATCAAAGAAACCAACACAATCAATATGGAAGATATCGCATTAAACAGTCTGTTGGCACTCGACGGTGAGTGTTTAAGTCTTATTGCGAAAATTGTAGGTGATGAGACAAACGCAAAGAGAGTCTTGGATAAAGCGAATATGCTTAAAGAAAAAATAAACCAAGAACTATGGGATGAGAAAAATGAGCTGTATGCCAATAAGCATTGGGATAATGGCTTTGTATGCCCAAGCCCCACCAGCTTTTATCCAATGGCAGCCGGTATTCCTGATGGAGATAGAATAGACCGATTGATATCGCATATTTTCAATGAAGAGGAGTTTTGGACCGAAATGCCGATGCCTTCCATATGGCTCAAGGAAGAATCCGTCAATGATAATGTCTATTGGCGTGGAAGATCTTGGCCTCCACTTAATTTCATAACTTATGTGGGATTAAAGCGTTACGGTAAAAATACTGAGGCGACAAAACTTCTAATAAAAATCATGCATCATTACACAAGACTTTGGGAAGATGAAAAATCGTGCTATGAGAACCATAACACTTTTACAGGTGAAGGAAAGGATTCTGTCGATACCGATCCTTACTATGGTTGGGGCGCCCTGTATCCATTGATGTGGGTTATGGAGCATATTGATTTGGATCCTTGGAATGGTTTCCACTTTGGAAGTCCTTCTGGTAGCGACTTTGAGATTATCGGCTTCAAGAGGGCAGATGGTATCTATGCCTTGAATTGTGGCCAGGATGGGACTGTTTTATTGAAGGATGGTGTTGAAATAGTAAGTACAGACGCTGTCGGTAGATTCACTCATTTCCAGTATAGCGATCATTACATATCAATTACCGTACCCAAACAAAAGAAGGACTGCAAAATAACCCTTGGCACAGACTGTCCGATAAAAGTCCTAGTCAACCAAGATGTGGTCGATACAAACAATATTATTATGATACCAAATGGAAAATCTGTGAAAATAGAGTTATTCAAGTAGGTGATTTGATGAAAATATATAATACGCATTCTCATTTCAGAGTGGAAATTGAGAATATGACCTTCAATTTAAAAAATATATTCAATTTTTCTTATGTGGGATGGCAGAACCAATTAAACAGCGAAGAAAAGGAAGATATCAAAGCTTATTTTCAGAAGAACAGGACAATGAGAGCTTTTGTTCAACTAAAAAGGGCTGTCGAGAAACTCTATGGAAAAGGACTCGAACTGAATGAGGACACATGGCATCTTTTTGATCAAAGAATAAAAGAAGCATATACGAATCCGGATCACGAACGCAATGTACTAGAAAATATATGTGGATATGAAACAATCATACTGGATGACTACATCAATATCAGAAACAGTGGAAGCCATGGCGTGGAATGTGAAGTGGCACTGCGATGTGACTTCATGTTCTATGGCTACAACAAACAAGCTTTGCTGACAAGCGAAGCTAAGCCTTTTGATTTTTTTGATGATATACCTGATAATATTGATGATTATGTTCAGAAGATAAAAAACTATATCTTAGAATCAGTTCAAATGAAAAAATGTACGACCTTAAAAATATGCATGGGCTATTTTAGAGATATTAATTTTCAGATTACTGATAAAGAGAAAGCTGCATTGGTCTACTCAGAACCTCATAATCCATTATATGTCAGATATTTCCAGGACTACGTAATGGGAACTCTATGCGAGATAGCGGAGACATTGGAGCTGCCTGTTCAGATACATACAGGGCTGGGTCAGATCAATGGAACCAGTGCATTGCAACTCATGCCAATAATTAAAAAATATAACAACGTCCAATTTGCCCTGCTACATGGAAGCTTTCCTTGGATAGAGGATCTTTTGGCTATTCTTTACGCCTTTCCAAACACATACCTCGACTTATGCTGGATGCCTCAATTGTCTTATGAAATAACCAGAAAAACTCTAATCAGCGCATTGGAGGTTATCGGAACTGATCGAATCATGTGGGGGTGTGACACTGCAACCGTAGAAGAAAGCTATGGAGCATTATTGGCCATTTCTGAGCTGCTTGATGAAGTCAATGATTATTTTATCGATAAAGGTATCTATGACCAGTCATTTGGTGAAAAACTCAGAGAAAAAATCCTTTATCACAATGCCAAGAAACTGTACGGGAAATAAATCAGTGTTTAATACTTCGCATTTTTACAACTAAAAATGATATTGCATAAGATATACCTAAAACAATCATTAAATAAATCGGTATTATCACCAATGCGATTGCCGCGTTTGCGTCGGAAGCAATCCATGTTTGATAATTATGGAAGAAATAGTATTCGGCTCCTAACAGAGCTAAAGCTGGGAGAAGCAAATATTCCAGCTTTTTTGTTTTAACTGCCACGATGCAATATATGATATTTGGTAGAAAAAGAAAAGTTAATATGCTAATAGCCATACCGGATATTAAACCATCAGTTGTTGTACCAGAACTTGACATTGTTTTTATTATTGGAATAATCATAATAAATAATCCGAAAATTGATACGAAAGAAACAACTAGCAATTTTAAAGTCTTAAATACATTATGAGTATCAGAATGATTCATTAGTATACTCCTTATAATATTAGAAAGTTAACTTATTTTATATACAGACCTAGTACGTTGTCAATTAAAGAATCAAACAAACTTCTATTTGGGTTTAGATTTTCAATTTTTACTTTTTCATAGTTGGACTAACATTTATTAATATAGCAAAGAAAACTTGATGTTGAGATTGTTGAAGAATAAACAGATATATTGCAGTTATTCAGATTGATATCATGGACTCATAATAGAATTAAATTATGTAAACAAAAACTGCAATATAATTTACAGTTTTTTTTTTTTTGTTGCAATAAATCATTAAATGTAATTAAAATGTAATTCTCGTTATATA
>DMAP01000100.1 GCA_003446975.1 Clostridiales bacterium
CCGGCAATCAACACATTGGTTGCCCTAAGTATCCCGTCAATGGTTGATTGACCGGTCCCGTAACGATTATCGAAGAAGTGCTTGGTTTCCGCATCATTGACTGCAATTACCGGAAATTTTAACAAATTACTACTTTCCAAGCTTCGTAATCGATGGATGCCCGTCGTAGTTTCCTCGGTTCCTCCTAGCATCTTCGCAGCAAGATCTGGATGTTTCTTATAAATCACCGAAATAAACTCCGCCCCATCATCCATAGCAATATCAGGTTCTCTGTCAATTGCGTAGGCAACGTTTGCCTTATTATCTACAGTGGAAATTCCTCTTGCTCCAAATACTTCAAAACCATAATCCTTGACCAGAGATGCGGCCACATCATCCTGGGTACTGACAGGATTTCCAGAGTGTAAGAGAACATCACCACCTCCCGCCCTAAGGGTTAGCGCCAAGATTGAAGTTTCTGAGGTGATATGGCAAGAAAGATCGATTTTAAGTCCCTTGAGCGGCTGTTCCTTTTCGAATCGTTCACGAATTGCCCGAAGTACAGGCATTTGTCGATCAGCCCATTCGATTTTTTGCTTTCCGCCTGACGCTAAGGATAAATCTTTTACGAAGTGTTTTTGCATTGAATTGCTCCTTTATTTTTCATTCGCTTCACGAACAAGAGACTTTGCTTCAAGATATAACTCGCGGGCATCCGACAACGACTCGCCAAAACATACCATATCAAATCGTCCAGCATCTTTTAATGCCCCTACATTATATAAAAATATACCTCGGTTCTTACCTTCAATCGGAAAGAGCAAATTCTTCAATAACAATTTGAGATTCTGAAATTTTGCACCTTTGAAAGAAGTAGCGATCAGATCCGTAGCAACATAGTAAACGTTTTTCAATGATCCGCCGTTTAACCGTTCTGCAATTGTTTTAGGATAGAACGTTCCAGTTTTCCGGGCATTTGCTTCAACCCAGTAAATTTCACCATCACCATTTATTATGGTATCTAGGCCCAGGAAACCATAATATCCTTCTTTGCATAACTGATCAACAATAATTTTTACATCCTCTTTGAGCCTTCTAGATTGTTCATCATTGATCGAATTGGGTGGATATGCACATCCTACATACCATTGTTCAACTCCCTCCAGTAGTTGATCATGCATGGAAACAATCTCATATTTCCCATTGGGAAATATTTCTACTTGGACCGAGGGGGAAGCGACAACATTGCTAATCCAGCCCTCTAAAACAACCGCGCTCTGCTCTCCCGCTTGCTTTACCTTGGTCATCGCTTGTTCTATCAATGATTTTTTCTCTGCATTATCCAATCTTGAAAATTCTTCTTTGTTGATAATAGTATTTCCCGCACCAGAGATACCTTCATCGATCTTAATTACAAGTTTCTCATATCCATCGGCAAAAATATCACCAACAATTTTGATTGCATCATCGATAGAATTCACACTCTCAGCGCCAATAGGCACATTAATCCCCAACGTTTTGCAAAGCCTGCGAAAGCCACTTTTCGTCCCATATTTTTGAGACACGCTACAATTAAAACTTAATGGCAAGTTTATTTCTCGAGAAAATTGATCCTCATCTGATGTCGCATTGTATGTATCAATGTTAAAGCCTTTATATTTACTAAGTTCGCTGATGAGGGCTTTATCTTTGAAAACGGAGTTGTAAACATAATTTTCCTGGCTTGATGGAGATAAAAAGGTAACACCTTTAAAATTCCACCCGAGCTCTTGTAAGTAATCCAGGTAATCCTGCTCCGGTTTATTTTTAGTGACTATTACATCCCCACTATTGACATAAACTATACCGCGTTGATCAAAATCAAGAACACCAGGGACAACTTCGATCCCTTTGAAAGTCAGATTGTGAACAATTACTTTGTTATTGGTGTGCTTTCTAAACATCTTAAACATGTTATGATTTTTCCTTATTCCATCAAATTTGCCAGTGGGTTAACAGCCACATGGTTGTAGCAATGAATGAGAGTTTGATCAAGATCTGCGAAAATATGTCTCGGGGCATAGACCAACGCCAATGCTCAGGATACCCTAATTTTTCACATTTCGAGAGAAAGCTATGCAATGCGGCAGCCGTCTTTGGCTAACGATACATCTTGCGCATTGTGACCATTTACCTTGCTCCGTATTCTAGTAGGGTATCCTGTAACCTTAAGTAACAATCACCCGAATAGACTTTCTTTATTAGAGGTTATTGGGTGTTTCAATAATTCCCCTAATCTGGTCATCAAAGAACGTTTCAACTGCCACACCAAGAGCTCCAAAAAATGTTTGTTTGAAAGCTTTGGCCTCTTCTGTATCAAGGATTAGTATCCAATTAACATTATCTTTTTGTTTGCCTAAGATAGGAATAGCCAGCGCCGAACTTGGTCTCATCTCAAAGCCAGCAAACAGCTCTTTCGCATGTTCGTCATCTAAATCAAGATAAAACCTTTTTCTAGATTCCGCAATGTATTTTTCAACATTTCTGATATAGCGATTTCCATACGCAAAGTAAACTATTTTTTTCTCGTAATAGCATTCGTAAAACAGCAGCGGGTATTGGTCATCTCGCTTAATTTCGTCAACTGGCTTGGTATCAAATGTACTTTTCTTACCATCTTCATGCCCTTTATACAGGTTGTAAACTTCCTCAATAATCTTGTCATTGCACTTAAATAACATGAATCGCATCGACGGTGGAGCAGCCAAAGGAAAGGTTTTAGTATCAATCTCTCGCTTGATAATCTGGTTGCAAACATTTATTGAAAATCGGCCTAACGCACGATAAGCTTGTAGTACGATATCTGTCTCAGTCTCCTCCTCGCTTATCATAACTTGTCTGCTAGTATATATTACCTTCTCCCCAAACGCAGCATCTATCAATTTTCTTTTCGGCCTAAAAACATCTACGCCTTCAAATACGCCCTTAAAATCTTCATACAAGCTGGAATCAACAACAATTCCCTCGGGGTTTGCAAATTTATTCAGCCGGAATACATAAGTCAAATCAATTGAGCCGATATCATGAATCTCAAAATCCTCTTCATCGCCTTTATTTTTGACTTTATAATTAAAATCATAAAGATAGCCACTTCCAATAGATATCCCTAATTGAAAAGGTGCACCTGCTGCCTTTTCTTTGATAGTAGCTTTTTTCAGCATCACAGTACTGTATTCTTGTATACATGCACTCGATGCTTTGACTATACTTTCCAATATAGATGGAAATTTTTCATCTTCTAAAAGCGTTGAGGTGGATTCGTAATAAATTAGTAATCCATCGCCA
>DMAP01000078.1 GCA_003446975.1 Clostridiales bacterium
ACACATGCCTTAACATTTGAAATCATTTTTCCCCCTTGAATAGTTCATCTTTATCAACAATCTTTATTATTTTATCGTGTATCTTAATATATTGAAACCGAATTTCGCAATATTAATTTTTTGTAACATAAGTTTGCGCTTTTTTAATTTATGTCAATTTGGTATAATAAATATGTACTGTTTCATAATTATAGATTGGTAGGAGGAGAAAATGTCATACATAAGTAGAGCCATTGATACTGCAAAAAGCAGAAATCCAAACGAATCAGAGTTTCTTCAAGTTGTTGAGGAAATGTTTGAATCTATCCATGTTGTTGTTGAGAGCAATCCATTATATGAGGAAAGCGGCATCCTTGAGAGAATGTTGGAGCCAGACCGGCAGATTCTTTTTCGGGTGTCTTGGGTAGATGACAACGGTAAAGTACAGGTCAACAGAGGTTTTCGTGTTCAATTCAACAATTCAATAGGACCATACAAAGGCGGTCTCCGATTCCATCCTTCTGTAAATCTAAGTATCATGAAATCACTTGCTTTTGAACAGGTGTTCAAAAACTCCTTAACCGGTCTGCCGATTGGTGGTGGTAAAGGCGGGTCTGACTTCGATCCTAAAGGCAAATCCGAGGGCGAGGTTATGAGATTCTGCCAAAGCTTTATGATTGAGCTCCACCGCTATCTAGGCCATAATCTCGATGTGCCGGCTGGCGATATAGGCGTAGGCATGCGAGAAATCGGCTATCTTTTTGGTCAGCACAAAAGAATAAAAAACGTATTCGAACCAAGTGTCATAACTGGAAAAGGCATCAACTACGGTGGTTCTCTGGCAAGAAAAGAAGCAACGGGCTACGGGCTTATCTACTATGTGAGAGAAATGTTGAAAGATAATAATGAATCATTCGAAGGAAAAAACGTCATCATTTCCGGTTCAGGCAATGTGGCTTTATATGCCTGTGAGAAGGCTCAGCAATATGGTGCTAAAGTTATTGCCATGTGTGATTCGTCAGGTTATATCTACGACAAAGAGGGAATAGATCTTGAGACCATGAAACGCATTAAAGAAAGAGAAAGAAAGAGAATAAGCGAGTATGTCAAGGATCATCCAAAGGCTGAATATCACGAGGGACAAAAAGGTATTTTCAATTTAAAATGTGATATAGCACTTCCCTGTGCAACCCAGTACGACATAGGAATTGAGGAGGCTACCAGTCTCAAGAACAATGGATGCTTTGCCATAGGCGAGGGCGCCAATATGCCATGCACTAATGAAGCGACAACTTATCTGCTTGAAAATAGCTTCCTCATTGCGCCAGCTAAAGCTGCTAATGCGGGAGGTGTTGCAACCTCTGCTTTGGAGATGTCTCAAAACAATATGGGGCTATACTGGACCTTTCCTGAGGTCAATGATAAGCTAGACCATATCATGGTCAATATTTTCAATGCAACAAAAAAAGCTGCAGCTGATTACGGCTTTAGTAAAAACTATTCTGCAGGCGCAAATATCGCAAGCTTTTTGAAAATATCAGAAGTCATGCTTAACCAGGGAATTTATTAGAAATTCTTAAAAGCTGATTGCATAATCAGCTTTTTTTTATGCAGTAAATGCATTCTCTATGTGATTGATTTTATTATCCTCTAAATATATTTCAATAACATCAAATCTAAATTGCGTGTCTCGAATTCCTTTGTAATTGATATACGATTGGGCACCTTTGATAATCTTTCTAATCTTGCCTGGTGTTATGGATTCCCGTGGCAAGCCGTATTTCACGGATTTTCTCGCCTTCACTTCAATGAAACATATGATATCGTCCTGTTGGGCAATAATATCTATTTCAGCTATGCGGTTTTGAAAATTAAGTTCAAGAATCCTGTATCCCTTTTTATTCAAATAATTGGCTGCCATATCTTCACTGTTTTTTCCCAACTCTCTTTTATTCATTCAAACTCCCATATATCGCTATTTGTTCATTATTGTCCAATATCTTTTTTAGAAAGGTGTTTCTGTGCAGTTCACATTTCCCAAATTTCTGCAAAGCTTTGATATGTTCTTTTGTACCATAGCCGGCGTTATTTTTAAAGTTATACATTGGATAGGTGTCGTGCAGCTTCGACATTTCTTTATCCCTGGTTACTTTAGCTACAATTGATGCGGCTGCTATTCCATGACATTTCGAATCACCTTTTATGATGCCCATTTGTTGGATATCCATTGGTAATTTTTCAGCATCAATCAGTAGAAAATCCGGTTTGATTCTCATTCCATCTTTGTCGGATAGATTTTCAACAGCTCTAATCATAGCCATATGGGTAGCCCTTTTTATATTCATTAGGTCGATTTCCTTATTGGATGCGGTGCCTATACCAATATATAGCGCTTGCTTACAGATTTCTGAAAATCTTGCTTCTCTGTTTTTTCTGCTGAGCACTTTAGAATCATTAACACCTTCTATTTGCAATCCTTTCGGCATGATAACAGCGCATGCTGTGACATTGACTGCCAAGCAACCCCTGCCTACTTCATCAATGCATGCAATCAGCTTGAATCCTCTCTCATAAATGCTGTTTTCAATTTCCAGCATGATTAGGGCCTCTCCATAGTCAGTTTTCCCATTCTTCCTTTTCTAAAATCACTTATGATCAGCCTGGTG
>DMAP01000313.1 GCA_003446975.1 Clostridiales bacterium
CAGAGCCAATAACTATTGGCGGTGGAACTTACGCCAGAGCAATGAAGAATGCTGTAGCCTTCGGGCCAGTATTTCCTGGTCAAGAGGAATTAGCCCATCAGAAGGATGAGAATATATCAATAGAAAACATAAGAAAGCTTACTGAAATATATGCTCATGCATTGTTTGAACTTGCTAAACAATAATGTTTGACAAACACTGGATGATGTCATATAATCCCACATTTGACAGTTGGAAATCAAAAAAAGCTTGGAACATGTTGCAATAACAACGTTCTAAGCTTTTTCGTTGTGCACGAAAACTGCGTACCTTTTTTAGTTCTTCGTCTTTTTTAAAATATTTTTCACCTGTTTCTTTTTTAGTATCTGATAGTCGGTCCTAAAGCCAAATGCCTCATGCAGGGCATCGGTGAAGTCGTTCCTCTCATAGGTTGGAATCAAGCCTTCACCAGGCACTTCGTAAAAGTTCATGTCCCTTAATCCCTTGATTATCTCACAGGTTGTAAACTTGCTGTCAAGAGCCTTCTCAAGGTACCTGTACACAACCAAGGACAAGAAGCATGTTGTAAAGTGAGCCTTTATCCTTTCATCACGGCTTAGGTAGACCGGTCTTGACTTGAATTCACTCTTCATGATTCTGAAGCATTCCTCTATTTCCCATCTTCTGTGGTTGACGCTGATTATGTCACTGACGTCATCCTCCAGATTTGTACATACCGCGTAGAATCCATCATACATGGCCTCCTTGGAAATCAGAGTCTTGTCTATGCTAAACAACTCCTTCTCAGCCACCTCGCCGTCAGTGGTCACACTGGTCTTCTCGATAAACCTCTTGAAGTCATTGGAACCGGACTTTTTGATCTTTGCTGGATTCTTTTCAATCACATCCACAGCCCTTTGTATTTGATTTTCCCGTATCTGCATCTTGTAGTTCCTGTATTTCAGGGAAAAGGTGACAATCAGCCTTTGCTCCAGACCATTCTCATTGATCCATCTTTCCTTGAAGAAGGTCTTTGAGTAATCCTTCTCCTCATCCAGTTTGGAAATATCATATGTCGTCCCACTATCCCCATACATCCATCCCTTAGGGTCAAGAGCCCATTCCTTGAGATAGCCCTTAAGCATCTTGACAGACTGAGTAGTGATAAAGGCCCTGCTGCCCATATCGTTGAACTTCCTGTTTTCAATGGATGAAAGACCAGCATCGGTGCAAACCACAAACCTTGAAAGCTTGAAATCAGAGAGGATTCTTTTTTCCAAAGGCTTAAGGGTCTTCTGCTCATTGGTCCTTCCACTATGTATGTCAAAGGCAAGAGGGATCCCATCACCATCCATAAACAGACCCATCTGGACAATGGGGTTGGGTTTGTGGTCCTTGGAATGACCATATTCCCTTAAACCAGACTCCTCCTCAATCTCAAAGAAATAGTTGGTGCAATCATAATAAAGTACCCCAGTGTTCCTCTTTGAAAGCTTTAGGCTATTCTTGTACAGCTCAGATTGAATAAAATCAGTCTCCTTTGAAATGACATCAAGAGCCCTGTATACATGTTGGATATCAAAGTCGGGCTGCTCAATGAATCTGGAAGAGAGATCAAATGTGGCAAGCTTAGAGGAAGGGAATATTATCCTCCCATACACAAGTCTCGAAAGAATAGAATCCAGATTAAAGGTGAACTTATGACGCTTTGAAATTTCCTTGCAGATATCGTGTAGCTTAAGATCATGATAAATCCTTTGGAGAAATAGGTAACCTCCATTAAAAGAACGTTGTTTATCTTTAGCAATAAGTTTGGTAGGAGAATACTGAACCATAACCTTGCTGTTTTCCTCTTTCTCCTTTTCATTCAGCTCAGCAATATAGGATTTAGCCCACTCGTAGGGATCTTGTCCATTCAATTTTTCCCTCAGTTCAGCTTCTGTACCAAGTTTTTCAACAATCACAGAAGAGTTTGACTGAGTTTTGCTGTTGTAGATGGATTTGATTACATAAAGTGAAGCTGAATTCTTAGATTTACTAACCTTAAGTCTCATACACAACACCTCCCATTACTAATATTATATCACAGTGCGAGAAAGTGCGATATAGAAAAATCAAAAAAAGACAAAAAAAATAAGCTATTTAAAGCTTTTG
Source organism: Clostridiales bacterium (assembly GCA_003446975.1). Taxonomy (GTDB): domain Bacteria; phylum Bacillota; class Clostridia; order Tissierellales; family Dethiosulfatibacteraceae; genus 38-11. The sequence continues at coordinate 2,134 of DMAP01000313.1, forward strand.
AACGGGGTTTTGTAATATACAACTGTCAAACTTCCGAGATCTACTTGAGCGATCCAAGAAAATCAGCACCGGAAAAGCTAAAGACCATAATCAGCCACCCAATTGTAAAGAATTGAAGTTACAGTTCAATCCAGTAGCGTTTGATGATTTCACCATCCACCATGACATCCTTGTCAAACACACCACCATTTGAAACGAGGGTCATTTTACTTGCGATATTGTCAGCATCACAGGTTACCATAACTTTGATTAAGCCATGTTCCCTGCACTTTTGGAGGACCTGCTTAAGCATTTCTTTTGCATAGCCTTTTCTTCTTTCGGAAGGTCTTACCGAATAACCGATGTGCCCTCCCCAAAGTCCTAGAATCGGATGGTCAATATGATGCCTGAAATCTATGATTCCAACAATTTTATTGTCATCAACTCTTACTGCCAGGTATGTACTTGAGCAAACTTTTCCATCGGGACAGGTTTCTTCATTTTCAAGAAGTTCAATTTCATGGAGCCAGCCTTCTACAGTGTTCTGGTCTCTAAAACTTCCACACCCTGCCAGACTGTCACCTGATTGAAGGAACTCTTCCTTGTAAGTCATAATATCCTCGGAATATTCAACAGATGGCTTTACTAGTTTGATTCTGGACATTTTATCACCGTCTTTTCAATAGTATTAAGGTTGAGTTATTAATAGTATCTCATAAAAGTTATTTTATAGGATACTATATTTTTCCTTTTAATTCAACTTTTGAATTATTATTTCAAGAAATAATAATTGCTTTGAAAGAGGAGAGAAATGACAGAAAATCAGCATAGTAGCTAAATTAATTGTACTCTTTTTATCGATTTGTTGTATAATCAAGATGATACGATATAACATCTATTTTTATTTCAGACTATCATAAAGATGATACATAGCGAGGAATAGGATAAGCAAAAAATGAAAATCTGGGGGAGAATATGAGAATAGTAAAGACTAGTTTTGACAAAATTCAGGATATGATGATTGAAAATATCTTTAACAACAAGATTACTGTAGATTCCTTCTGGGAAGAACATGTAATTGAAAGCAACCATTATGCTTTAGTGAAAGGAAATGAAACGGTCGGTTATTTCACAATTCATGATGAAAGTACACTAACCTCTTTCTACATAATTGAAGAATACTCACATCTTGGACAGGAAA